>CAZAKC010000042.1:0-16893 GCA_964485655.1 uncultured Desulfobacteraceae bacterium | reverse complement strand
CCTGGATTTGTATACCGTTTGGAGCGCTTCCTTGCTGGGCAGTGGTTGACGCGCCAAGTTTACAGCAGGCTTTTCACTGTGAGCAAGGAGGCATGTACTGCTTGCGGCCTATGTATGAAGGAATGCCCAATGGCGAATATATTAACAGATTCGGAGGGGCGTCCGACCTGGGGACGAAATTGCCTGCTTTGTCTCACCTGCGAGATGAAGTGTCCTGCAGACGCCATCACTTCACCAGTGAGTTGGCCGCTTTTCCGTCCATTTCTGGTTTACAATGTACGGCACGCAGCAGGGGATACGGCATTAGAATATGTGGCCGTCACCCATGCCCATGGCCGCACAAAGCGGCTCTAGCTCATAGCATTGCCGCCCCTATTGCCTACGGGCTAGTATGGCCCAGTAGCTCCGCAACAAACCCAACGCTCATTTGCCCACCTCAGGCACCATTGCAGACTTATGGCATTGTTTACGGGTAGGCCGATACATGGACCGTTAGTCCCGCCGGTAGACCAGCAAAAAAAAGAAGGCAAACGCGTTCTCCCTTTGCCCTCACAAGTAACGGTCACATGTGATGATCTTTGTGGTGCCGAAGGGGGGACTCGAACCCCCACGGGCCTTCGCCCACTAGACCCTGAACCTAGCGCGTCTACCAGTTCCGCCACTTCGGCACTTGGCAATATGGCCTTGCGAACTTGTTATTTAAACATTATATTACTTGCCAAACGAAGTCAATAGGATTTGCCGGGAGAAATTTGGCAATCTCCAGCACCTAGGACTTTTTCCCGGCATAAGAATTTTCTAGGGGAAACACCAATGCAACTTATCAGAGACCTCAACGAGCTGGACAGTCCACTTAAAAACCCTGTTCTAACCATTGGCAACTTTGATGGAGTCCACAAGGGTCATTTGGCCCTTTTTGACAAGGTGAAGCAACGGGCTCATGCCATAGAGGGTCACTCAGTGGTTATGACCTTTGATCCCCATCCCATCAAGATCATGCGACCGGAAGACGCTCCCCCTTTAATCACGCCAACCCAACAAAAAATAAAGCTAATTGAGCAAAGTGGCATTGATGTCCTGATTTGCTTGTCTTTTAGCCGGGAGTTTTCCCAGATCACAGCAGAGCAATTTGTTAAGGATATCCTGATTGAAAAAATTGGTATTAAGGAATTGGTGGTGGGCTATGATTATAGCTTCGGGAGGGGGCGAGAAGGCAATATCGAATTGCTCAAGGAACTGGGGAATCACTATAATTATCGAGTACACGTGGTGGGCCCGGTAAAGGTGGGTGACCATTTGGTCTCCAGCACATCCATAAGGAACCTCGTGATGGAAGGGAAGCTTGAAGAGGCAAGACATCTGCTCGGCAGGCATTACGAGGTAGCAGGAACAGTGGTCAAAGGAAAAAATCGTGGGGCAAGAATACTTGGATTTCCTACCGCTAACCTGAAACTCTTTGATGAACTGACCCCCAAAAAGGGTGTTTATGCAGTTTACGTACTTTTCGGCGGCCACAAATACAAGGGCGTCACAAATATCGGTTACAATCCAACCTTCGGAAACGGGGCCTTTTCTGTGGAAACCCATTTGCTGGACTTTGATGGTGATCTGTTGGGCAAAACCATCAGGGTGCAGTTTATTGCCAGACTACGAGACGAAAAGACTTTTGAAAACGCAGAGGCCCTGGCCAAACAGATCAAAGCTGACATCGAGGCTGCTAGAGGCATCTTAACAGACCTCTGATTCCCTCCTCTTGCTAGGTTTTTCCCAATTTCCTTTCTCGTATAACGGCCAGCTTCAAGTCTGAAAAATTTGTTGACACTAAGCCTTAAATCTTTATACTGTCACAGCTTAACGCAAATCCCATGCAGTATCCTTATGTTCTGAAAATATGGCCCAGACGTTGCTGACATTCCCGAAAGGGGGTATACATCCACCCGAGTCAAAGGAGCTTACGGAAAAACTTCCTATAGAGCCTGGTCCTGCTCCAAAGGAAGTGGACATACTTTTGGCCCAGCATTTCGGTGCCCCTTGTAAGCCCCTGGTGAAGAAAAAGGCAGAGGTCAAAGAGGGCGATCTCATAGGGGAGGTGGAAGCTGGCCTCGGAGCCAATATCCACGCGAGTGTATCTGGGACCGTGAAAAATATTGGGAAGGCTCCTCACCCCGTCTCAGTAAGTGCCCCGGCAGTGACTATACAGGTAGATGATCACGCCGAGCCCCCTTCTTACCACCCCAGGGATTGGTCTCCCCTCACTAAAGAGGAGTTACTAGACGCCGTAAAACAAGCTGGTATAGTGGGTATTGGCGGCGCAGGGTTTCCAACCCATGTTAAGCTATCCCCGCCCTCACAGGCTAGGGTGGACACCCTCATATTAAACGGCGCAGAATGCGAGCCTTACCTGACCACCGATCATCGCCTTATGCTGGAGCACTCCCGGGAAATAGTAGAAGGAGCCAAGATAATTCTTACCATCCTCGGCATCAGTACGTGCCATGTCGGCATAGAAGCCAATAAAATGGATGCTGTGGAGGCGATGAACAGGGCAATTGCAGAAGCCAAATTAAATGGTTTTACAATAAGGGTTGACCCACTTCAGGTCAAATACCCCCAAGGTTCAGAAAAACAACTTATTCAGAGTGTCACCGGCAGGAAGGTGCCTGGCTTCGGCCTGCCGTTTGACGTAGGTGTAATAGTACAGAATGTGGGTACTACAAAGGCCATTTACGATGCTGTGGTCCTTGGCAAACCACTTTATGAAAAGGTTATAACGGTTTCGGGCAGAGGGATAAACCGCCCTGCCAATCTGTTGGTCAAGATAGGAACACGGATTTCCGATATCGTGGAGCACCTCGGTGGGATAAAGCCCGGCCTTGCAAAGGTGGTCCTTGGAGGCCCCATGATGGGCTTTGCAGTCCCATCATTTGATGTACCTGTTACCAAGACAACTTCGGGGATACTGTTCCTGACTGAAGATGAGATAGATACATCCTCACACGGACAGTGTATCAGGTGTGGGTGGTGCCTGCAGGCATGCCCCATGGGGCTTTCTCCTAATGAAATTGGTATATACGTCGAGGCCGGGCGGGCCGAAGACACCTCACAGTTTGGGGTCTTTGAATGTTTCGAATGCGGCTGCTGCGCCTTCGTATGTCCGGCCAAGAGACCTCTTGTTCAATTCATAAGGCTGGCCAAATCAAAGGCCAAGAAATGATCAGGACAGAATTTGACACGCATCTCATTTTATACTGGCTGAAACGAACATGAAACAGGAAACCTTGCAGCGAAATCTCCCGACACCTTTAGCGGTATCCGTATCGCCCCATATAAGGAGTGAGGAGTCAGTTGAAAAGATAATGTGGACAGTGGTGGCCTGCTTGCTGCCTCCTCTTATTCTGTCCATATTCATTTTCGGCATTCAGACATTGATTATCACTGCTATAAGTGTTGCAAGCTGTGTGGCAACAGAGGCTATCACACAGAAATTGCTTCACAGGCCCATTACTATTAAGGATGGCAGTGCAGTTATCACCGGTCTTCTGCTCGCTTACATTATTCCTCCCGGAGTCCCGTACTGGATGCCAATCCTGGGTGCGGTCATGGCCATTTATGTGGCAAAACATCTTCTGGGAGGAATCGGTTTTAACATTTTCAATCCTGCCCTTATAGGACGGGCATTTCTTGTGGCCACCTTCCCCGTTGCAATGACTTCGGCCTGGCTCCCCCCTATCAAACATGGCTCGGTATTCCAGTACATGGGAAGTGGGGTAGATGCAGTATCTACAGCCACACCTTTGTTTATCCTCAAGCACTATGGCATTTCAGGGGTGATTGAAAAATTCGGCTCCTTGCACAGTATATACGGGAGCTTCTTCGTGGGATGGAGACCCGGGTGCATTGGCGAGACCTCTGCGTTGTTGCTCTTAGTCGGTGGCGGCTATCTCCTCTACAAGCGCTATATCACATGGCATATCCCGGTTTCGATGATAGGGACCATAGCCATTTTGACGTGGTCATTCGGGGGCGAAAAGTTATTTACTGGCGATCCACTTCTAGCCATTCTCTCGGGCGGCGTAATGCTTGGCGCACTCTTTATGGCAACAGATTATGTAACATCGCCCAGCCAACCTACGGGAAAGATCTTATTTGGAATAGGGGCAGGCGCCTTGACCGTCCTCATTCGACTAAAGGGCGGATACCCAGAAGGGGTGTGTTACGCCATTTTGTTAATGAACCCCCTCACCCCGGCCTTTGAACAGTGGTTCGGACCTAAGCGGTTTGCTCCTCCAAAAGGTGCGGCGAAATGAAAGAGATTTTAAGGATAACTATAGGATTGACCATATCGTGTCTTATTGCAGCCTTTGTAATGGGAGCTGTGTTCACCGTTACAGACAAGGCCAAAAGGCGCAATGAGGTGATGGACCTGCAAAACACCATGCTTGGGCTTCTGGGATATTCAAAGTCAAATCCCGCCCCTCCTGATCTGAAACTACATGCCATATACCGTTACATTATTGAAGATGGTCAATCGAGGTACCTAGGATACATGATACCCGTGTTGGAGGAGGGACAAGAATCCTACCAATTGATTATCGTGGATCCTGACGGTAAGCTCATCGAGCGAGCGAAACTGAACCTGAACCCTGATCAGGCCAATGAAAAAACCGAAAGGGCAAAGGCCATGGCCGAAGTGGTCAAGCCCCCAAGGATCTTCTATTATGCCGATTCATTCATAGTAGCCACTCGGGCAAAGCGCAGGCTCGCATTCCTTCTGCCCGGAGAATTTCCGGGCTTTAAGACCTTTATTAAAGTCATGCTGGCCCTCAGCCCCAATTTTGAGATCAAGGGCCTTGAAATTCTCGAGGAGGAGGAAGACCCGGGGCTTGGAGGGGAAATTGTGCAAGACTATTTCAAGAACCAGTTTATCGGCAAGTCCTTCGAAAAGCTCAAACATCTTAAAGTAATCAAAAAGCCATTGCCCGAGGAATATAGGAAATTCCTTGAAAGGAAAAAATATGAAGGGTATTTCACACCGGAGCAAATCAAAAAAATAGAAAAAAAATACAAAGATGCGGACATATATGCTTTAACAGGCGCTACTATATCCAGCAAGGCAGTTACTTCTGGCATAAAGAATCTGGTAAAGAAATTTGCTTACAGGGAAAAAATGCTGGAGGCCCTCCTGGCCCAGCAGCATGTGGCAGCAGCGTTTTAGCGATAACCTGAACTTAAAGCCTCCAATGGGGGATTGAAAATTGGCGACTAAGAAATCAAACGCGGAACTGGTGCTCAATGGTCTGCTGAATGAAAATCCCATTTTCAGACTGGCCCTCTCCATGTGTCCCGCAGTGGGTATCAGCACCACAGTAAGAAACGGCCTTATGCTAGGCGTGGCTGTGCTATTTGTTCAGGTCTGCTCGAGCTGTACCATTGCCGCCATAAAAAATTACATACATCCTCGGATACGAATACCTACTTATACCCTCACTATCGCTACATGGGTAACCGTAATTGATCTGGTATTATCTGCGTACTTTCCAGTTGCCTATAAGGCCATGGGTATCTTCATAAAGTTGATTGTAGCTTTTGCCATCATAACCATGAGACTGGAGGTATTCGCTTGTAAGAATACTGTTGGAAAGTCCTTTTGGGATGGTTTCGGCATGGGCCTGGGCTTCCTTTTCGGAATGGTTACATTGGGTTTCATAAGGGAGTTACTGGGAATGGGTACATTGATGGGCCATAATGTCCTAGGATTTAAGCCCTTGCTTTTCTTTGCATTGCCATTGGCGGGATTTTTCTGCGTCGGATTCATGATGGCCGTTTTTAATTATGTGGAACTGGTATTTAACAGAATGAAGAAAAAAAGAGGCTGAAAAAATGTCGGCTTCAAGGTTTAAAATTGCCTCTCTGATAGCCTGTATTGCCGTGGGGGCAGTAGTGCTGTCTCAGGTGTGTTGGGCAGGTCTTGCAAATCGTTTCATACAAAAGACTGCTTTCAAGGGCAAACATGACATCCTGATAAGCTTCGCTGCTCCGGTGGACAAAGATTGGGCACTTAACAAGGCCAATTTTAGGGTCTATGAGGAACCTGACCCCGATATTAAACTGCCCATCAGCAAGATATCGCTGGGCCCCGATAATAAGAGTCTGATACTGCACTTTGACGAGGAGCTTAATCAAAGCCAGCCTCATGTTGTGGTTATCAAGAATATACGATCAAGGGGCAAAAACCTGGGTACAGCAATGGTGAAAGCGAAAAAACTGTACTTGGGGTTTCTTTTCTCCATATTCATAGGGGCCATGCTCATTCACAACTTCGTGTTTACCAAATATCTGGGGCTTTGCGTTTTCTTCGGAACCTCTCAGAAAAGGTCCACAGCGGTCGGGATGGGCGTAACATTCACGATAGTAATGGTAGCCAGTGCCATGATGTCGTGGTTTCTGTATCAGTTTGTGCTAAAACCATTTCATCTGGATTACTTACAGATTATAGTGTTTATTGGACTGGTGTCGCTCTCTGTGCAGGCTGTAGACACTATTCTCAGAAAGGTAAACCCGATACTTTTTAAGGCCTTTGGCGTGTACCTAGTGCTCGTGATCGCCAATTGTATTATTCTTGCAGTGCCTCTTATTCTCGCAGACAATGAATATAATGCTGCCGAGAGCTTTATGCTTGCTCTTGGCGCAGGTCTTGGTTTTCTTGTGGCCCTGTTCTTGATGTCTTCGGTAAGGGAACGGCTCGAACTTGCAAATGTACCTCCGACCTACCGAGGGCTGCCCATCGCGTTTGTGGTCGCGGGGCTGTTTGCATTGGCTTTCCTGGGATTTTCCGGAATGAGTATTTTTTGATCTTAGCCAATTAGACAACTGGAGTTTGGGGTGATCACATGGACCCGACATTAGTGAAAATGGCATTAGGTGGGCTTGCTCTTCTGGGATGCATAGGCCTGTTTTTCGGAATAGGTCTGGCACTGGCTGCCCACAAATTCTCAGTAGAAGTAAACCCTAAGGTAGAGGAAGTCAAAGAAGTCCTTGCGGGGGCCCAGTGAGGAGGATGCGGCTTCGCTGGATGCGAGGCTTATGCTGAGGCTGTAGTAAATGATCCCACTGTCCCTCCTAATCTTTGCTTTCCGGGCAAAGAAGAAGTTGCCGCTGAGGTAGCAGAAATAACCGGCAAGAAAGTGACATCTGTGGAAAACGTGACCGCTGCTATCCGTTGCTCAAGACCGGAGGGGAATGTAAAAAAGGAGCTAGAATACATTGGATATGGGACCTGTGCGGGTGCTGCCATGGCATACGGGGGGCCATGGGCATGCAAATTTGCATGTATTGGCTTTGGGGACTGTGTGGCGGCCTGCCCCTTTGATGCGATGACACTGGCAGACGGAATGCCAAAGGTGGATCCTGTAGCCTGCGTAGGTTGCGGCACCTGTGTAAGAACGTGCCCAAAGGGTATTATAGAGTTGATTCCATCACAGGCGAGAGTATGGGTGCCCTGCAGCAACAAAGATGCTGCCAAGGCCGTCAAAGCAGTTTGCCAAGTGGGTTGTATTTCCTGCCGCATGTGTGTTAAAGTGTGCCCCGCAAAGGCTGTAAACCTTGAAGATGGAATTATACGAATTGATCACAAGAAATGCCTGGATTATGGTCCAGAATGTGGGGAAATTTGCGTGGAAAAATGCCCGCAAGACATTTTTCGACACTATCGATTGTCGGCCGCTACCACAAAGCAACCGGAGGCTGCGGCCGCATAGAAACGCCCAAGTAAAATGATATAAGGAGTCAACCAATGAAAGCGCAAAGCCTTATTAATAATAACGGCGCCCGCATGACACGCAGGAAGTTTTTGAAGATGTCAGGCTGGGTGGGCTTAGGTCTTGCCTCCCCGATTTTCATTTCCACGGGGGCCGAGGCCGTACGGTTCAACAGAAAATATTACAAGGTCTCAGAAACCCGTCTCGACATGGGGACCTTTGTCTCCATGACCTTGATCCATCCTTCGCGTCACCAGGCCCAGGAGGCTATGGGGCTGGCCTTTGAAGAGATCAATCGCCTTACCCGACTCATGAACAGGTTCAGCCAAGACACAGCAGTTGGTGAATTGAACCATCAAGGCATGTTGCGGGATCTCCCTCCAGAGCTATCTGAAGTAATAGGTCAGGCGCTTCGATACTTCAAGTTGACCGGTGGTGTATTTGATATCACTGTTGAGCCCATAGTAGACCTATATATGAAACGCTTCGAAAAAGGAGATAGAACACCTCCTGGTGATGCAGAACTGGAAGATGCCCTAAGCCGCGTGGGAGCTGAAAACATATCCTTCAACGGCCGCAGTGTCTCCTTTAAGAAAGAGGGCATGGGCATAACCCTGGATGGAATCGCAAAAGGTTACATTGTGGACAGAGCTTCGAGGGTGCTATCTTCAAAAGGTATTAAGAACCATCTCATCAACGCCGGGGGAGACATCCGCACAGTGGGCCAAGCCAAAGGGAAAAGGCCTTGGACCATAGCCATCCAGGACCCACAAAAGAAAGGGCATTACCCGGATATCATCAAAATGAATGACGGCGCAATAGCCACATCGGGCAACTACGAGGTCTATTTTGACAAAGAAAAGATGTTTCATCACATCGTAAATCCAAAGACCGGCCACTCGCCCATCCAGCTTACCAGTGCCTCGGTGATAGCCAGGACAACAATGGAGGCCGATGCCCTTTCCACAACCACATTTGTGATGGGCCCCACACGTGCGATACGATTCATTAACTCGCTGGGGCGCTGTCAGTGTCTGCTGATTACGAGAAAGAACCAGATATTGAAGTCTGCGGGGTGGAAAAGCGCTGCCATATAACTCCCTGTATCCGCTCGATAAGTCTTTTCAAAGTGGGAGGTCTAATTGCTGAAACGGCAATCCCTCCCATTTTGTTTTCCAGAAACTTTGCCTTTTGAGCTGGTATCAGATCAACCTTATTTAATACCAAAAGGGTGGGAGTATGCTGGAGATCCAGGTGCGTAAGCACCTTGTTGACTTCACTTATATGTTTCTGCATCCTGGGATGTGAAGCATCCACCACATGGAGTATCAGATCTGCATCATCTAACTCTTCCAGCGTAGCAGCAAAAGCCTCTAATAAATCCTTGGGAAGATCTCTGATAAAGCCCACCGTATCGGTTATTATAGCTTCCCGTTCCTTGGGAAATCTGAGCCTCCTACTGGTTGGATCAAGGGTCTCAAACATACGATCCCTTACCTGAACATTGCTGCTGGTCAGGGAGTTGAGTAACGTTGATTTGCCGGCATTCGTATAGCCCACTATTGAAATCACCGGCAGATTCCTCGCATTGCGCAGACGTCTCCTTATCCCCCTTTGAGCCCTTACCTCTTTCAGTTCTCTCTTGAGGCGTGCGATGCGCTCATGAACCCTGCGCCTGTTGATCTCCAATTTCGTCTCGCCAGGTCCCCTTCCACCAATACCGCCGGTAAGTCTCGACATTGCAGTGTTCTTAGTTGCCAGTCTTGGAAGGAGGTACTTTAGCTGTGCCAGTTCCACCTGGATCTTGCCTTCGCGTGTTACTGCCCTGCGAGCAAATATATCCAGGATGAGCTGGCTCCTGTCTATAATCTTCAGTTCAGTAAAATCGGTAAGGTTTTTCACCTGTGCAGGGGTCAATTCATGATCAAATATCAGCAGGTTCGAGCCCTTCTGCAAGCACATTAGGGCAAGGTCAGTGAGCTTCCCTTTTCCGATCAAAAACCTGGGATCAGGCTTTCTCACACGCTGAACCACCCTGCCAATAACTTCAATTTCATCAGAGACGGCCAATTCTTCAAGTTCGTCTAATCTCTCCTCCTCGATCCACCTTTCCCCCGCCGTAACTCCTACTAGCAGGGCCCGGTCTCGACTTTTTACAGAAGAGCCCAGTTGCATTCGGGCCAGCTCGGATTCCAGCGACAGAATCATCTCTCTGAAATTTACGCCCAGCCGTCCGAGGTCCGGAGCTCGTTGTATACTCCAACCTTCCCCCTCCTTATTAGCCGGCAGTATGTTTGCGTATGTGATGGAACCTGGAATCCCTCCTTCCATGACCTCGAGACTCGCCATGAGATCCAGGCGAAGCAGCACTAGGTCACTGAGGTCTTCTTTTGAAAGAGGTTCACCGTTGAGGTGCGTATGAACGCACCTAAGCCCTTTTAGTCGGCCCGGCCCCTGTCTGAAGCCCGAAAGATCGGGTATCCATATTCTGGTTCTGTCGCCCACCACCACATATGCGACTTGGCCTGTCCTTGTGATCAACACTGCTATTTGTCTGTTCAACTCGTAGGAGATGTCTGCTAGTTGGCGGGCAAGTTCACGGGAAATGATTTCCGATGCAGGGACCTTGCGACGGTAAAGCCTCTGCAGCCTCTTTTCCTGGCTGCCTCGCAGGCCTGTTATCTTGCCATAGATTTTCTCGATAGGCTACCCCCCTTCCTGTGAAGCAGACTTATTTAACCACACCTAATTGCCAACCCGGATGGGAACCACTGTCTCATAAATTCTGTCCCTCAGGCAACGAACCTGGGCTATCTCATACCGCCGCCTCTTCTTGTATGTAATTGCGAAACCTCGTGATTTCTTTTTGAAAAGTAAGCTTAAAGTAGCCCGTTGGTCCGTTTCGCTGCTTGGCCACGATGATCTCTGCTACATTGCGATTTTCCTCTGTTGTCGGATGATACACCTCATCACGATAAATGAAAACAATCACATCCGCATCCTGTTCTATTGCACCACTTTCCCTTAAATCCGCAAGCTGAGGCCTCTTGTTGGGTCTGTCCTCCACCTTACGGTTGAGCTGAGATAGCGCCAGCACAGGCACGTTCAGATCTTTCGCAAGGGCCTTCAAGGATCGAGAAATTTCCGAAATCTCTAACTGCCTTGACTCTGCTGACCTTCGTCCCTGGATAAGCTGAAGATAGTCCACTATGACGAGGCACAAGTCTCTTTTCTTTTTCAGTCTCCTGCATTTGGCCTTCATCTCAAGAACGGTTATTCCCGAGCTATCATCAATAAAAATGGGTAACTCCGAAAGCCGGTTGGCCGAATTTGTGAGCCTTGCCCAATCACCATCCCTTAAGAACCCGGTTCTGAGTCTTGTTGCATCAATTCCCGCGTCAAAGCCCAACAGCCGGATGCCCAACTGCATCTTGGACATCTCAAGGCTGAAAATGGCCACGCCCTTGCCTGTCTGAAGTGCCGCATGGTAACCGATATTAAGGGCAAAAGCGGTTTTTCCCATGCTAGGTCTTCCCGCGATAATTATGAGGTCTGAGGGCTGAAGGCCAGCAGTAATGCGATCAAAGTCATCGAAACCTGTTGGCACTCCGGTAACAAACCCTTCAGTAGCAGATACACCCTCAAGTTTCCTGAAGCTATCTTTCACCACCTCCTGCATGCTCTGGAAGCCTTCCCGCACCCTCTCCTCAGCAATATCATATATGGACTGTTCCGCAAGCTCCAAAAGCTCATCTGTTTCGTGCCACTGTTTGAAACATGATTCTGAAATGATTGCACACTGCGAAATGAGCTTCCTGCGCACCGACAGGTCTTTGACGATCTCAGCGTGGTGCACTACCCCCGCGGAAGTTGAAATGGATTCGACGAGCGAAACAAGGTAATCGTTTCCACCCGCCTTTTCCAGTAAATCCCGCTCTTGGAGGTAATGGGACAGAGTGATAAGATCAATGGGTTCATCCTCATTGTAAAGAGCAATCATTGCCTCAAACAGGAGGCTATGGGCCTCTCTGTAAAAATCCTCAGGTGAAAGGATCTCCACAACACTATTGAGTGCGTCATTGTTCAATAGTATGCTGGCCAGTACAGCCTGCTCCGCTTCGTTATTATGGGGTGGGACCTTCATGCTGGGGGAAGCTAGCTTCTCCTGTCCCTGTGCCATTGTATCTCTCCTCCCCTAAAGCACCTGCTGATCGACAAGTTAGCCCTTTGACCCCTCAGCCTCTACCTTTATTTTCAGTGTTGCAGTCACCTCGGGGTAAACCTTAACCTTAACCTCAAATTCCCCTAACTCTTTGATGGGCTTGTCCAGGACTATTTTCCTCCTGTCCACAACTATTCCTTGCTTTTCCAGTTCCTGGGCAATGTCAATGGCGGTCACAGACCCGTAGAGTCTTCCTCCCTCACCTGCCTTATGGGTAAAACACAATCCCAAGGCTTCCATTTTTTCCCTCAGCCTCTCCGCTTCCTCTTTTGCCCTTAGACGCTTTGCCTCTATCTTCTTCCTGCGTGTTTCCAGGAGCTTCATGTTCTGTGAGGTGGCTTCAAGGGCAAACCCTTTAGGCAACAGATAGTTTCTTGCATACCCGTTAGCAACCTCCAGGATATCTCCTTCCAGCCCCAGGTCATGAATGTCCCGTGTCAAAATAATCTTCATATGATGAACCTCCTCATATTCTTGTCTCTAACTTTGCTCATATGCACTGTCGCTCGTGTCCAAACTCAATCCGCACCTAGGGGGTCATTCGTCTAGTATCAACCGGTTATGGGTCCAGTATCATAAATTAGGTCTTCTATTTTGAATCTATTTCGGCAAGAAAACAGCATATGAAAGCGCTAGTCTTCGCGCCCTAACTTTCGAAAATTAATCCATTGATCAAAAAGCCCCGCAAGTGCAAGCAAAACCAGAAAAAACTGCTGAATCGCTATAAAAAAGTACAATACCACCTTCACCCAGGAAGGGGCCCTGAATCTGTTAAGAAAATAGGCGAGGATCGCCATACCCTGAAAGAGATAAACGGCACCAAAGACGATCAACAGGTTCAACGCAACAAATCTTATACCCTTGAGAGGCAAAAATAAAGAGAAACCTGCTATGATCACGCCCCATACCAGATACTCTGGCGCTTTCCATTTAGACAGCTCATCAGGTTCAAGAAGGTTAATTCCCCTGCTGGAAAATAGCCTGATACTGAGCACTGTATTGGCCCAAACCACAAATGCGCTTCCAACAACCATCAGGGATGGATAGATCTTAAGCAAAACCCTGCGGAGCAATACTGCGTAAGCTTTCATCTCAGCGGCCTTGTCAGCAGGAACTCCCATTGATTCGTAAGCCTTAACTGAAACAACTAAATTTTCCGTTAAATAGCTCTTGAGCATTTCCACAGGACCCTTGTCATGGGCAATAGCGGTGAAAACAATGGCCAGGATACCTGTGATAATAAGAACCACAGTGCCTGAACCTATAATCCTGGCAGCAGCCAATCGGTGCTGAAAGGCCTGAGCCATCCACAGCCCCAGGATTCCAAATTCCAGGCAAAAAAGGCCAAGTTTCCCCAGCCCCAGGACCAGTGAAAGCAACACCAGGAGCCCGATCACTATACCCGCAAGCTGAGCGGCGTATCGCAGGGGCAGACCTGCCAGGTAATAAATAAAAGGCAGTGGGGTAAGCAAACCTATGAAAAGGCCCCCAATGGGAATAGCCGCAACAGCGGCCAACAAGGCAGCTACCCACCCCATGCATCCAATGATGTCAGGTATTTTCATTGCTTCACCGGTAAGGGGAGGGCCTAGTTCCCCGCTAGGCATAAGCCCCACGAGATCCTCTGCCAGGTGGGACTATCTCACAACAGAGGTGGTAAAGGGTAGTAATGCCATGATCCTGGCCCTTTTTATAGCCAGAGTCAGCATCCTTTGGTGCTTGGCGCAGTTTCCAGAAATCCTTCTTGGAATAATCTTCCCTCGCTCAGTAGTAAACATCCTCAGTGTTCGAGGATCCTTATAATCTATTTTTAGGGTGCTATCAGCGCAGAACTTGCAAACTTTCCTTCGGTGATATGTCCGTCTCGCCCTGTTGTATGCCATGCTACGCCCCCTCCTGCGTTTTTTCGATCACTTCCTCAGGGCCTTGTCCGGCTTGTTCCGTTCCCTGTGATTCCTCTTCATGATCCTCTTCAGGAGCGAACTCCTTCTTGAGCTGTTCTGGGTCCGCCTTATCCCTCAGCTTGATGGTCTGGTATTTCATCACCCTATCATCAAGCCGCAGGTCCCTCTCCAACAAAAAGGTGATGCCCGGGGGCCCACAGTACTGAAGCAGGATATAAAATCCCTTGTCAAACTTTCTGACCTGGTAGGCCAGATCCTTCTTGCCCCACTCATCTAATCGGACGATGACTCCCCCGTTTTTTTCAATAATTCCGTTGAATTTTTCCAGGACTGCGTTGTATTCATCCTGGGAAAGATCGGGTGGCAAGAGGTATAGTGTTTCGTAGAATCTCATGTTTATCTCCTTTCGGCCTTTTGGAATGGTCCCACCTCTAATGGTCTCACTTCTGCCCTGTAGGTGGGACAAGGAGTCTTGAAAAGATATATTTTTACTCCGGCGGACGCAAAATGTCAAGAAAATAGGCCCGATCTACCTATTGCTTGACTTTATATCTTCCTCCCTCTAAGTATATTTCGTCTTGCTCAATAGCGTAATCCATTTTACAGGCTAGAGGGATCTGATGTGGGATCAAGAACTTGACATTGCCACCCTGGCTGCCAAAGAGGCAGGCACTGTGCTTAAAGAAAGATTCGGCCAGGTTCATCACATAATTAAAAAAGGCGAAATTGACTTGGTTACAGAGGCGGACCTGAAATCAGAGTCCCTGATCCTCGAGATCATTTCCAGCCACTTCCCTGGCGACAACATATTGTCTGAGGAAACAGGCGATAAAAACAAACGGTCTGCTAGGACTTGGATAGTAGATCCCCTGGACGGGACGACCAATTTCGCCCACGGCTTTCCGTTTTTCTGCGTGTCAATAGCACTGGAAGTGGACCGGAAACTCGTCGTAGGGACAGTATATAGCCCTTACATAGGTGAGCTATTCCAGGCCGCAGAGGGCAAGGGCGCCAAACTCAACGGCCAGCCTATTCGAGTATCCACGATCGAGAACATCGGTGATGCCCTGTTAGCCACTGGTTTTCCTTATGACATACATCAAAGATCAGAAGACGTCCTGGATCTGTTCCGCAACATGGTGCTCGTAGCCCAGGGAGTAAGGCGAGCGGGCTCAGCCGCCCTTGACCTGTGTTACGTGGCTGCTGGCAGGTTGGATGGCTTCTGGGAGCAATCCCTCAAACCATGGGATACTGCAGCAGGATGTATTATATTGAAGGAGGCAGGAGGTGTCCTCAGCACCTATAGTGGTGAGCCCTACAGTCCATATGAGAATACTATCGTGGGCTCCAACCCCTCAGTTTTTCCCCAGATACTTGCAATAACAAAGGCGTCAGCCGGTGTGACTTAGGCCTTGCTCAAGATCTCCGTAACCTCTTGGCTTTGAATACCCTTAATCGTGATCGTTTTTGTACGAGCATGCCCACCGGAGCTGATTTCTATATCTGCCTTTCGCACGCCAAGCAGCCTGGCTAAATACCGTACCAATTCCTTATTCGCTTTTCCTTTTACGGGCGGAGCAGCCAATCTTACTTTGTAAATACCATCCTCAGTGCCCAGGATCTGGTTTCTTGATGCTCCGGGGTTCACCTTTACCCTGATCTTTGCCATCGCCTCTTCCCTACTCATTATTCTAGCTCGCATATGCACAAGAATGGATCATGTAGCGCAGGGCTTGGAAGGTTTACGTCTACTGCAGGGTCCTACCCCGACACCACCAATCATCCTGCCATCCTCACTGCAATCTGATAGAGAGTCTTAACGAGAAAACTCTGAAGAAAGATGATAGCGAGTATCGCGATAACGGGCGAAAAATCAAAACCGCCAAAACTTATAGGCAACCGCCTTCTGATGGGATAGAGCACAGGCTCTGTTACTGAATGAAGAAACCTGACGATGGGATTATATGGATCAGGGCTTACCCATGATATAATCGCCCTGCCGATGATAATCCACATATACAGAGTAAAAGCAATATCCAAAATCTTTGCTATGGCCACCAGAAAATTTGAAACCACGAACATACCTCTCTCCTGCTAAACTTCGGTCATATATCAAGCCTCAGTTATATCTAACATCCAAAGCACTCAACACACCGTGACATTTGCATGCCGTGCCCACCAGCCATTTTCCTGGACCCGCATGTTCCAGCACGGAACACAACCTCAACAAATCCCCCATGCCGTAGCCGCCAACCCCTGGGGCCATCTGGCGGCTCCTTATTACATACACGGTGAAAGGTTCAACAACTATGTCTTGCAAGACCTTATATAATGACTTATCTCGCCTCTGCCCTGTCACAGTACAATAAGGTGGTTCAGGGCAGTCGTCGGGGCACCTAAAATCTGCGTAGCTTATCAAGAACGAGCCATCGCCGGCCACCCATACATGAGGCAGCGAGGCCTTGATTTGATCTGGTATCTGAACAACTTTTATTGAGTAACCTTTTTCATGTAGCACCCTCCTGGCAAACAGCCAGGCCAGGTGAAAGGGAACTGCGGGCACTATTTTCGTGTCCGGGGACAGGACGCCTTGGTTACGCACAAGATAATCAACAGCATCGTCTTTAATAACATGGACGCCAGCGTCCTTAAGTCTTTTCAGCGCCTGTTCATTCTTATCTACAACCAGTAGCGGCCCAGAAACCTTATTTCCTAGAACCTTCGCCGCTCTACGGCCGAAGTGCCCCGCTCCAAGTATAACCAAGGTCTGAAACCCCGGGTTGTCTTTTGCTGTAATTGACCTATCTTTCATATCTACGATCGGGTAGAAAAGAGGGCATGTCAGAGCAGTCCATAAGCCGGGTTCTGTTCCCGGCACTCAACTTTCAGTGGGTATCTGGTTTGCCAAGAGACCCTTATACACCGGACGATGCCTTACAATCCCTCGATACCCCTTCAGAGTTGAGTGCCGGGCAATGGCCATTCATCTAGGCCCACCGTTACCGATGGG
>CAZAKC010000041.1:4207-16956 GCA_964485655.1 uncultured Desulfobacteraceae bacterium | reverse complement strand
CATCCACTACCATCCGCCATGCCACCAGAGCTGGCTTGGTAAAAGCAGCGGCCCCTCCGCTGTAACAATCTACAAGGCCTATCTTGATCGGCCTCGCGGCATTTGCCCCGATCGGAGCCAGGCAAAAACCCATGATGATTAGGATAGCAAAGAGAAATACCACCTTTCTTGAACCAGTTGCACTCGCCATACCCCACCTCCTTGGTAAATAATTGATGAAATTTCTACTACACCGTCTCAATTGATGAACTCCCCCGAGTCAATCGGAGCTGACGGCATCGTAAAAAGTCAAAAAGCGCCCCGCAGATCCTCAGACGGTTGGAAGCATACTAGAAAAGTTACATATGCGCAAGGTTGTAATATGTGTTAGGTAAGGCCCATATGAAGGGAGGATTATATATATCTGAAACTTGCTTTTACTTAGGAGGCAAGGCACTGCCGTCCCTCAATTGCTGAGAACCTGGTTAACTGTCCTCAGGAACTGTCTTAGCTCGTAAGGCTTGCTAACAAACCCTCTTGCCCCTGAATTGATAACTTCCTTGGTCTTTCCGTCAAGCGCATATCCGCTTGCTACAATAATCCTGGCTTCTGGGTTTATCTTCAATATTTCTTCGAGGCATTGTCGCCCCTCCATAACAGGCATGATAAGGTCAAGAATCACAAGAGAAATTCGGTCCTTATTTTCTCTATAAATTTCAAGGGCTTCACTGCCGTCCTTTGCGAGCAAGACCCTATAGCCAAACGCTTCGAGTATCCTGCGGCCCAGGTCCCTGATTGCCTCTTCATCATCCACCAGGAGAATACTTTGGCCTTTTCCTCGGGGCAGCTCACCACTATTGTCAGGCTGCAGTGGTTCATTGTCTTCAGGGACGCCCTCGATAACAGGAAGATAAATCTTAAAGATTGTACCCTCCCCTGGCTCGCTATAACACGTGATGTAACCGTTATGGTTCTTCACTATGCCGTAGACCATCGCAAGCCCCAATCCTGTACCTTTTCCCACTTCTTTTGTAGTGAAAAAAGGCTCGAATATGTGCTCGAGGATTTCTTTATCCATACCATAGCCCGTGTCTGATATACTGAGCATAACATAAGAGCCAGCCTTTGAGCCGAGATGCTCTTTGCAGTATTGCTCATCCAAAACCACATTCTCAGTATGGATAATAAGTTTGCCCCCTTCGGGCATGGCGTCTCTAGCGTTCACGCACAGGTTCATTACCACCTGTTCCAGTTGGGCAGGATCAGCATTGATTATTTTTAAATCCTCGGCCAGATCCAGCTCAATATCGATCATCTTCGGGATAGTACGCCTGAGAAGCTTCTCCACCTGGAGGACTTCCTGGTTGAGATCCGTGGGCCTTAATTCACTTTTTACCTTGCGGCTAAAGGCCAGGAGCTGTTGTGTGAGTTCGCTGGCTCGCTTTGCAGACATTTCTATTTGCCTCAGGTTCTCGACATCTGGGTCATTTTCATCCTTTGACATCAAGAGTATCTGTGTGTAGCCGAAGATGGCCTGGAGGATGTTGTTAAAATCGTGAGCCACTCCCCCTGCAAGGGTACCGATGGCCTCCATCTTCTGGGCTTGCAGGACTTGCTTTTCAAGCTTCTTAATTTCTCTTTGGGCGAGGATACGATCAGTGACATCTCGGGCTATGCCGCTGATGAATGGCTCACCTTTCTGAGGCCTAATAAGCTGGCTCCGATATTCCAGATAGATCTTGCGACCATCCCTTGTAAAATAGGCCGTTATCCCCTCATAATGGCCCTTTTTCTTCAGTCCTTCGAGATATTCACTTTCAAAAAGGGGCCTGAGTTCCGGTTTCATGAACTCTGATGCCTTTCGACCCAGGAACTCATGTACCTCATAGCCAAATATTTGCGTCATAGCGCGATTTACTGAGACAAATTTGCCCTCAAGGTCTTGCCTGTAGATGAGGTCTGATACGGAATTAAACAGCTCCTTGAAACGCTGCTCTGATTCTCTCAACTTTTTCTCAGCCTCTTTAATGGGCGTCATATCCTTAGTGACCGCAATCATGCACGGCTTTCCCTTGTAGTTAAATACCTTCCCGGACAAATACCCAAAACGTACCTCCCCATCTCTCAATCGAAAGGGGAGCTCAAAACCGCTCACAGCTCCAGTCTTGCTCAAGGCGCTGACAAGTTTCTCCCTATAGCTTTTGTCCAGATAGAGGCCGAGATCAAAGGGGGTTTTACCCAGGGCCTGTTCCTTGCCATAGCCCGTGTAGCGGCAAAATGCATCGTTGACATATATATAACGACCAGTTTCCAGGTCTGATATGGTGACCGGATCCGGGATACTCTCGAATAGGAATCTTACCTCTTCAGTTGCTGTTTTGAGGTTTTCTTCTGCCGTCCTGCGGCGAGTGACATCAAGAAAATTACCCAATGATGCCCGCCGACCCTCATAATTTATTGATACGACTTTTTCCTCTATCCATTTTATGTCGCCATGTTTTGTGACGATTCGAAACTCATAAGGCGACTTCCTCAGCCCCTTTAGCATCTGAACGGCATTTTGTCTCACGACCTCTCTATCATCGGGAAACACCAGGTCAAGGGCGTCCCTTCCAATAAGCTCATCGTCCTCATACTCACTTATTGCCTTAAACTCCGGGCTCACAAAGACGAATTTGCCATCCTGTACAATATAGATACCTATTGAAGAAGAGCATATCAGGGCATTGCAGAACTCCTGATTCCATTGCATAGCCGCACATAAACTACCATCTGGCAACTTATTGGGTCCTGTCTTTCTTGGGTTTTGCATAATTAGTTATCTCATCTCTGTTTTCTGGATTTTGCCCTCTTGTGGGATTTGCAACATTGGTGCCACGCAGGATCTGCTCGCTACATCCATCAGCCTCTCCTTGCACCAGAGGGCGAAGACCCAATGAAGCTCAACTGTATAAATGTGGAGGCTCTTGGCAATGCGGAAGACCCTCTTGCAGCCGCAGAGCTGAGTGCGCGGCCATCAGCGGGAATACAGCAGGTGAAAAATAGCAAACGAGCGAGATAGAGCAGAATTTGACTAAACGCCAAAACTTTGTCGTAATGTCAATCATGTAACGCGGATGATTACCAGTTATTCCTCATTGGTAAATCAATTCCTGGTACGGGGAGTTCCCGATCCAGAAATGAGAATTCTTGGAGATTGGGGAATTAGGGCTATTTGTGGACGGAGACTGGTTATTCATTGTTTCTTTTACTTTTTCCTGACACCTCGCCATGACCTCTGATGATTATGTCTCTCTTGGGGTATGGGATCTCAATGCCTTGTTCCTGGAATACCTCTTTCACCCTGTCAGTTATGTGGGAAATGGTATCCATTCGCCTTCTGGGATCATTTATCCACACCCTTGCCTCAAGGTTGACAGAAGACTCCCCGAAGCTCTTTACCACCACCTTTACAGGGGGGCTTTTCATCACCCAATCAAGTTCATAGGCGATGCCCGCAATGACCTCCTTTGCCCTCTTCACATCTGCTTCATAGGCAATACCAATCGGGATGCGTACCCTGATCTCCTTGGTAATAGTCGTGTAGTTGATGATATCACGCTTCATGATCTCGTTGTTTGGAATTACTATCACGATGTTATCAGTGGTACGGATCTTGGTTGCCCTCATACCGATATCGATCACATCTCCCCATGTTGCAGAATTACTGGGAGCGGACCAAACCTCTATGCGGTCTCCCACCTCAAAGGGGCGATCAATTATTAGCAAGATGCCGGCAATAAGATTGGAAAGCGTGTCTTTTGCCGCAAATCCGACAGCGAGGCCCGCCACGCCCGCCCCGGCGACCAGAGGCATTATGTTGAGACCGAGAAGGTCCAGGGCGAAAAACACTCCTATTGTATAGATGATTACCCCCGAAAAATTCTTAAACAGGTCCAGGATTACATCATCTACTTTAGTCTCAGTCTTTTCAGCCAGGACCCTCTCTAGATAAGGCACCAAAGTGTCAAATATATTTTTCGCAAACGACGCCAGAAGGATAACCAGAAGGGCATAAAATATCTTTTCCAGAGAAGGGGCTCGCAGGAATGCAACCATCTCTGCGCCTGCCAGAGTCAGTATGCAGTAGTGCCCGGCACGCCTGAATAGCTCAAACAGCCCAGGGTTGCGCTCGAAGAACCGCCTCTTTGAGTACCTTTTTTCAATGTGCCTTGCTATTACATTGAAAAGCCACCAAGCAATGCCAGTAACAGCAACGATCCCTATGAACTTAGCAACAGGCACCAGATACGCCCATGGGTCCGTAGCCACGCGTTGATAAAATCTTCGAAAAATATCGCTCATAATCTTAGCGTTCCTTCATCCCCCCGATATAAACCCGCCGCCAGCAACTTGGCCGCCGTCTGACACCAAAAATGGGTTCTTGGACATGCATGTTTCGATCCTATAAAAGATTTCGGACGCAAAGTCTAGCTCCCATAGCTGATATCAATGGCATTATTTTTGCTTTCCTTTACAGGAGATAATTTGGCGATGTTGTTGCTGAGCTGTTTTTGGGACATTTGGGAAAGGGGAAGATGATAAGATGCGTGTCACATTAAAAGGCAAACTGGCAGTGGGCGGACTTTTTATAGCTCTTGTTACACTGGTATTATCGGGCATCGTAACCGCTCTCATAATCAGACATCAGAACCGACACCAGGCTGCTGTTGCATTGCAACGTGCCTTCCTTCTAGTACAGGATGACTTCAAGACAATACAAAACCGCTTAACCAACCAGATCACTCAGATCGCCTCAAGGTCTGATTTAGCAGAGCTTGTCAAGTTCTTTGGAGAGGCCAAAAACAGCCAGGACGCAAGTACGGCGATGGAGGGCCAGTTACTGGATATGGCAAAAAGCCTCTTTGAGGACCTTGAGATCGGGCATCTTTCCAGAATTGCCCTTTACGATTCTCAGGGTGACCTCTTGGGGTTTGCGGCCCTGGATCATGGGAAGACATTGCTGGGATTTGCTTTTGCATCTGACAAGGGCCGTGGATTTAAAACGGTCTCAATGCAAGACTCTAAAACCAACTCGATCGGCCTCAAGGATTTCCAGTTCACCACACAGGAATCTGTGATCCCCAAAAAATTCGGCCGCAGTGTTCCTCGTCAGGCCCGTGTCGAGTTCGGTACCATCGATAGATCAATGACATTTGACGCGATGGTGCCAATTTGGGCAAAAGACTATGAAGCCAAAGGGGACAATGTAAAGGAAATCAGAAAAATAGTAGGCCTTGTGGCATGTAGCAGACCCATTGACAAACCCATTTTGCAGCGCCTGTCCTCTCTTACCGGAATGCAGGTCAACTTATTCAAAAAAGAGCAATTAAGCCAAGGCACGGAAGCGGATTACTCAATGCTCGATACCTCCACAGCCCAGTTACTGAAGGGGAAAAGACAATCATCACTTTTCGCGGGGCTCAAACCAGTGTTCCGGGACATGACCCTGGGCAAGAACCAATACCTTGAAGGCATCTGCCCGCTGTTTAACGGCCCTTCCTGGGTGGGGGCCATATCCATGCTCTACCCCACCAGAATCTTTAAGAAGAACACGTATCAGATGATAAAAGCCCTGGCCATAGTATCCCTGGGTTGCATTTTATTGATTTTTCCCCTGACGCTTTTTTTCGGTCGATCGCTTGCAAACCCCGTGAGCAAAATTGCCACGATGCTCGAAGAGGCATCAGCTCAGGTCTTCTCCGCCTCCTCCCAGGTATCCGATGCCAGCCAATCTCTGGCTCAGGGGGCTTCGGAGCAAGCGGCCTCGCTCCAAGAGACCTCCGCTTCCCTTGAAGAGATCACCGCTATGACGAAAGAAAATGCCACCAGTGCAAAAGAGGCCGAAAACCTCACCGAGTCTATCAACAATTCCCTTCGTAAGGCTAATGCATCCATGAAGGCCTTGATCAGTGCCTTGGAGGACGTATCCAATGCCAGTACAAATGTAAGTGAAGTAGTGAGGACCATAAGCGACATAGCATTTCAAACAAACCTCCTGGCCTTGAATGCAGCCGTGGAGGCAGCCAGGGCAGGCGAGGCAGGCAGTGGCTTTGCCGTAGTGGCTGATGAAGTGCGAAATCTGGCCATGAGATCTGCGCAGGCATCCGATAACACCCAGGAATTGCTGGAAGGCATCGTGGAGAAGATCGATAAAGGTTCAGAGCTTGTAAAGGAGACCGATGACCGCTATCGCGAGGTAGCACTTGAGACAAAAGAAGCTCGTGACCTAATGGAAAACATCTCCCGGAGTAGCGAGGAGCAGTCCACAGGCATCACCCGGATAGCCGACGAACTACAAAAAATGAATAGCATTGTGCAGGAGACTGCCGCACAGGCCGAACAGACAGCGAGTGCCTCAGAGCAAATGAAAACCCAGGCCGCCCAACTAGAAGCGGCCATAGAAAAGATAGTTGCCGTTGTCGGTAAGATCAAGACAGGCGCTAAATCCTCCACAGTATGAAAGACTAGCGCCTGAGATATATCATAACTTCCTTCACCAACTATTCCTTTCTTGTCCAGGTCGTGGTTCTTCCGATTAGTGAGAACCCGATATAGCCCCTTAGTTTGAGTTTTCCCTTGTCAAACCACGCATGACATTTATAGGTCTTACCCCTCTCGGGGTCATAAATTCTTCCCCCTTCCCATTTATTGGGGCCCTTATACTTGAGGCCGGTGAGAATCACCAAACCCAGTATTTTACGGTTACGCTTTGACTTATCGGGATTTTTTGTATCGAGCTTTTCCTTGCCCTGTTTATCCAATGGCTCCTTCAGCCATATGATCTTTCCGCAATAGGCATCTCCACAGTGGTAGACCTGCACGACCGACTTACCTTTCTCAGTGAGCCATTTGCCCAGGATCGCATCTTTTCCTTGACGCGCAGCATACGCATTCGCACCAAGGCCAAACATGACTGCCGCTATGATAATAAGTCTCTTCATGTGTAGCACCTCCTTTTCTGTTCGTCGAATCCGGGGGAAGAAATCATTTTATGGTTCATGATTGCGGGCCTAAAACCTCTTTGTGATGGTAACGGCCCCAATGTAGCTTACGGTCTTTACCTCCACGTCCATACCCGCATAAGGGTTATAAACAGGCTTGGTGAAATCTGTGGAGTTAAGATTAACGCTGCCGTTGTCCGGTATTTTGTAGCTCTTGTTGACAATATAACCAAAGCCCAGATCTATCTTCATACCCTTTAAGTTGATTCCAACACCTGCGCCGTAATAGTCCAAATCCGGAATGGAATAGAGAAGGTCAAAATGGTCATCCCGTACTGAGGTCTTGCGGTTTTCATATCCGCACCTGAGTACCAGCCAATCAAAGAGCTGGTATTCCATACCCACACTCCAGGTCCAGGTGTCCTTGAAATTTCGCTCTATGACAAGCGCCCTGTCTCCTCCCGTATAGCCCAGCAGCTTCACCACCCTCAAGAGTTGAATATCCTGGTCAAATACAATTCGATCCTCTTTCAATACAGACCAATTGGCCCAGTGAAGATCACACAGCAGCTTTAGCCTCTTAAAGGGCTTGACCATCACGCCAAACTGAAGCATCTGCGGGAACTTCATCTCTGCGGTGGCCCTGCCTCTTTGGGAGGGGACCTCGTGGGTGGGCAAATCAAGCATGCCCGAGATATTAACAAGAAGAGGGGAAGTGCCGAACCAGTGCACCATGCGTTGCCATACGTCCGTATAATCGAAGCGATAGCTCCCCCGAAAATTTACCTTTATAGAGCTATGATAGCAGATGCCGAATGAAAACCAATCCCACGGGTGCCATAGCAGCCCCAGGTTGTATGACGGGCTGAAGTCGTCCCGCATATCGAGGTCCATGCTTGCCACCTGGTCGTAGGGGCTTACTCCACCTCCAAACCACGGCGGCGGAAAGGTAAGCTCTGAGAGGATGGGGATCTCCAAATCTTTTGTCGCATTGCCAAGTACCCGGGTCAAGGCCACAAGGTCGTTAGGGGACCGCATATCCACCTCCGCCCCCATCGCCGACTGGCCAAATCCCACTGAAAGCCCCAGTGACAGGGAGTCACTCATCTTGTAACTTACCGTGGGCGAAGCGTAAATAAGGTGCTGCTGGTAAACTGCCTTTCCACCATAACGGGCTGGGTCATCTCTGTCCCCGCGCACTATCCCAATTGCGATAGGGGCATACATAGCCATTCCAAATGTCCATCTGGACCCGGGTCTTCTGTGTGAAAAGCCCAGGGCAGGAGAGAACAGGAAGTCAACGGTTCCTACAAATGGGACGTACACCCTCCCGCTGCTGTTTGTGCCTTCTGTGTTAAACAGGGGATCCTGGTTGAAGCCCCCCAAAAACCCGCCAAAATTAGGATCTCGTTTGAACTTAACTGTCTGCTTAATAACTGGGATAGCCAGGCCCTGAGAAAACACGCCCCCGTCAGGGAGGCGGGATAGTCCTGCCGGGTTATAGTGTATGGACATGATTCCAGGAGGATCGGCTGTCACGGTATTGGCAAGGGAAATGGCTTTTGTATCAATGGCAAGCTGTTCTGTGAACATCGAGTACGAGGTACTTGAAAACAAGACAATGGCACCACCCAGCAATGCCATAAACATGGTAGTGAGATTGCTTCTGGATTTTTTCACCGATTCCCCCTCTAACAGACCTCAGCCATTACATAATGAACCGAAACGGTACCCTTATCGAAAACAGAAAGTCAGGGTCATCGTTGGTAAGGCCTATGCCCACCTTTATGTATATGGATCTGGTTGGTGTTATGCGCCATCCTGTTCCTATACTGAATATGGAAGAAGAGTAGGCAGCCCTCTTGGTATCCTGGGTGGCCTTCCAATGGTATGTGGTGGCAAAATTATAAGAATATTGGTAAGAGAGATTAAGGCTGACCTTATAAGACAGGGCATAACCAATTCCAATACTCCCATTAATTCTGTCACCAGGATCAACCTCAGTAAGTACCCTGCCGCCAGATCGTTTTTGGTCAAGGGAGTTGATATCGAAGTTATGATCGTAACTCAAGCTGCCAAAGGCCACTATGGGATCCACGGTACGGCTGAATGTGACACCCGCACTGGCGGTATAATACCCCGAGCCCGTGCTGAGTTCACTTTCAGGGTCAATTTCATAAGGGCTTCGCCCCGAAGGCAATGTCACAGTGGCCTGAAGTATTGCAGCCGGCAATGCCCCGCCGCTCTTAAACGGCTGCCATTGAACACCAAGGGATACGTCGCCCAGGTCATTGACATCTTTGGACTCAGAGGTCCCTGATCTATCGTATTTGTAGACAAAGGGTAAGTTGGAATTAAACGTGAGATTATCCATCAAGGCATATTCAATATATAAGGCATTAGTCAGGTTATGATTGGCATGGTGTTCTATGTGGGAAGCCTCCCTGATCACGTCATAAGAGTAATAGGCATAGGTAAAATTATATTCTACGCCAAGGGTGCCTTTCTTTAGTAATGTGTACTGGCGACCCGCTGCTGAGAGGATCTCCTTTTCCTTTTTTTCCTTCTCCTCCCTGGTAACCTGTAGCTTCTTTCGTGCCTCCCGCTCCTCGCGCAGCTCCTTGAGCTCTTTCTCAATATTCCTGATCCTCCGCTCCAGTTCCTTCACTTTTTGCGTCTCCCCTGGGGGAGGCTCTTTTGCGCTGGAGGCCTCAGCTACCTCTGGCGGGGTGGGCTGATCACTGGGCTCCTCTGCCCCAGAGCCCACCTTGACTGCTCTAGCGCCCGTCGTAACGCCAGGCTTAGCAGGTGGCGATTTGGCCTCAGAACGCAGCTTCGGGTTTTCGCGTGGTTTTTTCTTCTGCACTGTTCTCGAGGATCCTGGCGGCCTAGGAGGAGTAGGGGGCTCTCGCTTGGTCATTTTCCCCGAAGTGTTTAGCCGCTCAGGTGCGGCAATTGCTAGTACCTTCAGAGAATCGGACCTTGTGACCACTGCCTCTTTACCCTCTTTAAGGCAATATGCCCTGGCTGCTGCCCTGGCCTCTTTCAGCGACAAGTATTGTCCGATTCGGACCACATACCACAACCCGCCCTTCCCATCGGCCATCTTGCTGATGAAAGGCTTGTATCCCTTCCTGATAAGCTTACTAACAACAGCGCGGGCACTGACCTGTTTTCTGCATGCTGATACCTGTACCGCGTATCGAGTGCCTTCTGCTCCGGTGGCAAAACTTGAAAAACATACAACCAAGAAGAAACAGATCAACCACAGAAAAAACTTATCTGGCTTTTTCATAAGCCCTCCACGTGAGATCTCACTCAGCTTCCACTTACCCAGCAATATTATTTCTTATACCATTGATATTTGCCCGGTATTTCATCTACACTCCGACTCACAGGAACAGATACAGGCTGCCCGTGGTCCAGCATAATATCCTTTGCCGTGTCTTCATCGATATACCTCAAATCCTGCTCTGTCAAACGCAAGGCATGTATCTCCCTGGCCCCGTTAGGATACACAACGAATATCACGTTCTTGTACCAGATATGCTTGAACACCGAGATGGTATAACTCATATTTCCCCGCCATGGATCAGCCACAAAGACATGCCCGTCATAAATGCCTTTAAAGACCACGAAGTGCCTGTACTGATAAACCGTGATGGGGATTATGCAAGGACGACCCAGGGTCTTGAGATCGTCAATTGTCGCCTTATACCCAACTCCCTTATAACCAAGGACACCGACAAATTTTTTCATATCAAGGAGGGAGAAGGCCCTGCGCTCTGCGATCTTTTTCGCATCACCGTAACGGAGAAGGCCATGGATGACCTGCCTCTCAGTAAAATCCTCACCCAGGTCATAATTGAGTAGCGTGGCAAGGGCCGCCGACCCGCAGCTATAATCATAGTTTTGTTTGACCACCCTGGTTTTCTCAATCTCTGAAAGTGGCCTTACGCGGCTCCGTACCCTAACGGCTGCTCCTGAGCCCGTGGCCAGATTAATCTCGCCCTTTGGAGGGGGGACCTCCTTGTGAAAGGAGGCAAAGAGCCCGATCACAATGAGTATCGCAGCCAATATTTCCATCCTGTTCTTTTCCCTCTATACTTTCTCACTCACCTGATTTTCACCCCCACCTCGACAAACTCCGGACCAGGGGGCCTCGTGGCAATAGCCCTAAATTCTTTGTCCCCTTCAATAACAAAAGGCCCGTATTGTCTGCCCCCTGTGACAAGGTCATCTGCCCCATCGTATATTGGCCCTGGTACACCATCAATTACTACGCGGCTGCCTCCTGGCTCTAAGGCTATGTATGCCCGCATGCCCCCCCCTTTGCCTTCACCACGTAAGCCACATGGCGCATGTCAGGGCTTACTTTGAGGGAGATGGGATACCATTTTCCATTGATCCGGCCTAGGCTCGTAATGGTCTCTGTGAAGGCGCCGGCTCCGTACCCCCGGGATGAGGCTAAAAGGGCATCTAAGAGCAAAAAAGAGGCAAAAAGCGCCAGGGCAACTGCAGATGCCTTGTCATGGGGGTACCTGGATTTCAACTGACATTTGAGCTTTGACATCTGTCATTTCCTGTTTAGCTAGGGGACCATAAGCACACGGAGCCGGTGCACCTGCACCCCGTCGATGGCACAGGGGCCGAAATCACGGGTGCCAAAGCGGACATCCTCCACCCGGATGGTCCCCTGCATGGGCAGGTTAAGCGCGATGGCCGCAAGCCGATTGCCGGTATCAGGGTCCTGGAAGCTCCCTACGTCAAAGGTGGCGGGGTTGGCATTAAACATGTCCCCTACCTGGAACCTGCCCGTAAACGCCCATCCGGCAGGATCTTCAGGCGCCCCTGTGGCGGCCCCAGCCAGGTGCATGCCCTGAAGCTCAAGGGTCTCGGGAGTGGTGTTGTAGCTGTACTTGAATGAGTCCATATTCACAGCCGCGTCATACTCAAAGTCCACGCCCGAGGCCTGGTGGTCGGACAGATACAGGCCAAAGGAGGGTTTATGGATCAGACCAAGGCTCATGGCGCCCAGGTCCTGGCCGCAGAAGATGAGATGATCGCTTGAGATCGCGACCTCCTGGAGCCAGTCAGGTGCCTTAAAGGCCATCATGGCCTTGCCGTTGATGGGGCTCGAGGAATCATTCACAGTGAAGGCATCAAAGGTGAAGGGCTGTGCAAGCCCGTCACCGTTGGTGTCCACATCGCCGCTATCAAATGTCATGGGCCCTCCCTGGCCGTTGGACATGGTGAAACCGGATAGCTCCATGTACCCACTGTCCGATGCATCATACCTGAGTGTACCGGTGTTAAGGTATATGGAGACATTGCCCAGCCCAAGATCGATCCCAGAACGGCCGCACACATCTGAAAGTTCCTTGTCTCCCAGGGCCAGGAGCCTCCCATGCGCACTTTGGCCCGCAAGCACGAAAAAGACAGCCACTAGCGCTACCGGGAAGATACGTAGTTTCATAGAGCCCCTTTAATCAATGTACCCTCCCGGACTCCCCTTAAAAAAAGGAGTGCCGGGAGGGGACTTTTCAAGGCACGGCCAAAAGCCGCCCTCATGGCGTTAGTGCGGAGCAATCTCCAGGTGTCCGCCCAGGACCGCGGTGGTCATACCGTCCACAGCAATGGTGCCAAAGTTTGCGCCGGTGTTGAGCGCCCCGGACTGAGTCACTGTGGGTGTAACGCTCAGCGAAGGCACATAGATCTCCAGGGTAGGAAGACCAATCATGACGCCGGTTACGGTCGGAGTGCCGCCGAGCACCAAGCTGTACCCGG
>CAZAKC010000041.1:0-4107 GCA_964485655.1 uncultured Desulfobacteraceae bacterium | reverse complement strand
TGGTTGTAGAGCACCACGTCATCCACAGCGATGCTGACACCACTCTGGGCCGTGATGGCCGCCATCTGATTGTCGCTTATGGGCTGGAGCGCAAAGGCTGCACCAGAGAGCATAAGGACAGCACCTACAATAAGCAGAGCTAATCCAACCTTCTTCATTTTAACACCTCCAATGATAGGAATTGTTCTTTTTCCCTGCCATAGGCAGCCAGACAATCCGCACCTGCGGTGCGCACTCTTGGCTTTCCGCCCCATGGTCACCCATGGTTTGGCCTTTTCTATGGTACCCCTCGGGGGCTATGAAGCTTGCCTCAACCCCCAAAATCTTCTGCTACCACCTCCCTTCTTGTTTTAACTGCGCCGTGCCGTGGCACGTAATAAGGGTCCTTATAGGTACCCCGTTTTCGTCCCCGGCTCGCCGCTGTCCCTCTTGCCGGCCAACCGGGGATCTATCTAATCACACGGGGCCTTGCCTCACCCCGTTGTGGGCCCAAATGTATATACCTGGCAGATCCGTCCTGCTTTTTGCTTTGATCTTTTCCCTCAATTCCCCATACTCACCTCTATCCCTTTATCCACATCAATGGTAAGGGACATGGGCTCGTTATTAAGGGTAATGGTCTTGGTGCCCAGGTTCCCACGGCTGTATGTGGTCCCCTGCAAGTATCCGCTGTAACTGCTGAAATCCGCAGTGATGGTACCCGTTACATGCCTCCATCCAATGGTGATCCTGTCTAGCTTGCGGGTTGCAGGGTCATTGATATTGTCAAAGACTGCCTGGAAATAAAAACCTTGAAGCAGAAGATCACTGGATTGAGACCCCATGGTGAGGCCTGTCCAGTCCTGGTCCCAGCCCAGAGAAGAGCCATTATCGTAATGGCCCAGCTTCATGGAGTCGATCTCGGTGTACGTAGATGCACGGATATTGAACTCAGCAAGGGCTACCCCGTTTGAAAGGCTAAAGCGGCTGAAGCCCTCACCGGTTATCTCTGATAGCTCGGAATCCGTCATTTTTGTCATGTGGGCATTAGCGGTAGGTAGTAAAGTAAGGAGCAGGAACATGGTTATAAATATTCCTGCAAGACAAGAAAAAGACCTATTGTGCCGACCAAAAAGGCCTCGAAGGTTAACCTTCATTGCCCGGCCCCTCAACCCAGAAAGGATGGCAGTTTAGCAAGCTAAACAACGTTCGTTGAGCGAAACATTGTTTACAAAGAACCCCAAAAATGGTTTGAAACGAAATCGCTTCAAACCTGATTGCCCCGAGTTAGATTTAAAAAAATTTTAGCACCCCTCTACAAGGCATGTCAATGAAAAATTTCCCTCGTGATTTTTCTTGACACATCAGGAGAAAGATATACTAAATTGGGTTTGACATTACATGGACTGCCGGCCTGGATAAAATCTTATGAAAAGTAACTCTACATTTGTAAAAATGCGCAAGGGCGAGAGAGAAGCAAGGCGACAGCACGTGCTTGAATCCACCCTGAAGCTCCTCGAGAAGAGGTCCTTCATGGACCTTGGGATGAGGGATATTGCGGCTGCAGCAGGTGTTTCCCCTGCTGCCATCTATCGCTATTTTGGAAACCGTGAGGAGTTACTGGTCGAGGCCCTTATTCATAATATAATCCAGATCATCCAGCGCTTTGAAGTCGATCGCCGGAAGAGTTCCATGTCTCTTGAAGAGTTTGCCGACTATGTGACGAATTACTTTATCGACCATGAAGCCACATTCCAGATGACTGCTTACGTAATGGTAAGCGGAAAGGTCAGACCCAAGTCCCTTGAAAGATTCAACCAGGTCATGCGAAATTTCCTGGCTGAATTTGACTTGGTCTTGCGGGATTCAGAGATTCCTGAGCCTGTCCGCCTCTTCTCCCAGGCCTTTTTCTCATGCCTTGCCGGTGTGGCCATGACCTACCGCAATTACCCCGGAAGAAGCAAGAAAGAGATACGAAGCCACATGCTTCGTCTCGGCCGAATGATTGCCACCATGTTCAGGGTTGGAAGCAGCGAAGCCGCTAAGGCGCTTCAAGCCGCAGAACCTGATAACTAGACCTACCAAGGCTATCAAAGAAGAATTTGCAACCACGCCTATCTGCGACGATGGTATAGAATTTGCTTTATCTTGATTGCGCGGCCAGACCCAGATACCTAGTCTGCCGCGCAAGTGTTGCTCAAGAATTCTCCAGCAGGGATCGAATATATACTGGCAGGCCCAAAAAGGCTGAAGGCTAAAGGCAGATATGGCGAAGGAGGCAGATAATGAAGGTATCTACTAAACTGTATGCAGCGATCATTGTCCAGTTTGTGATAGCCATCTCACTCGTTTGGCTGGTCCTTGACATGCAAAAGAGCCAAGATCATGACAGTATAGTCATAAACCTGGCTGGACGTCAAAGAATGCTCAGCCAGAAGATGACCAAAGAGGCATTGCTTTATGCCCATGGCGAGGAAGAAGCCAGGGCCCAACTTCTGAACACCGCGAAGGTCTTTGATAAGACGTTAAAGGCCCTTGCCCATGGCGGACAAGCTCCCCTAGACCTGAACCAGTCAAGCTTCACATCCCTGCCGCTCCCCAAAAACCAGGAAATAAAGCAGCAACTGCAAAAGGTGGAGTCGCTATGGGAAAAATTCCATAAGAACATCCTTGACCTTGCCAGTGGCAAGGCCAAAGGCGCACTGGAATATGTAAAGAAAAATAATCTGCAACTGCTGAAGGAGATGAACAAGGCGGTTTTCCTGATGGATAGTGCGGCCTCAGCCAGTGTAAACCGGGTTAAACACGCATTGCTTTGGGGTGCGGTTGGCCTTTGTATTCTTTTCGTCTTCAGCATGATCATTGTGAGAAAGAATGTCCAGATGATATTCAATTCCCTCAACGAGCTAACCAGAAAACTATCCGATACCTCAGCCAGGACCGTTGAGGTTGCCACCATGATGAATGAGACCAGCACGCAACTGGCTGAGGGCTCAACCGAGCAGGCCGCCACCTTACAGGAAACTTCTTCAGCTTTAGAAGAAATTTCCTCCATGACGAAACAAAATGCCGAGAACGCCTCCCTAGCTGACAAGCTGACAAAAGAATCCGATGCCATTGTCCAGCGCGCCAACTCTTCTATGGAAGGACTGACAAACTCAATGGATAAAATCTCTAAAGCCAGCGAGGAGACCTCGAAGATTCTTAAGACCATTGACGAAATCGCATTCCAAACGAATCTTCTGGCCCTCAATGCAGCAGTCGAGGCGGCTAGAGCTGGCGAGGCCGGAGCCGGATTTGCTGTAGTAGCTGACGAGGTAAGAAATCTTGCTTTGCGTGCAGCCGAAGCAGCAAAGAACACCGCAGGGCTTATAAAGGAAACCATGGAGAGGGTTAAGGAAGGGGCTGACTCAGTTAGCAGGACCAACGATGATTTCTCAGAGATTGCCGAAATGAGCAAGAAGGTTAATAACCTTGTGAGCGAGATTGCGGTGGCATCCAGCGAGCAGGCCAAAGGCATAGAGCAACTCAACATTGCGGTTACTGAAATGGACAAGGTGGTTCAGCAAAATGCGGCACGAGCCGAGGAAAGTGCCAGTGCTGCCGAGGAAATGAATGCCCAGGCTGAGACAATGAACACAGTGGTGAAGGAATTGGTGCTCCTAGTGGATGGGACCGATAAGACCACTTCTCAATCAAAAGATGAGCTACCTCAGAGTAAGATGGACGCCGCGGTGGTTACGCCCGGTACTACCGCCCGCGCGCCACAGGATCCCTCCACGAAACTCCAGGACTTTAAGCCGTCCCAGAGCCCCGAGGACCTCATACCACTTGAAGAAGACTTCGAGGAATTTTAGACTCCCTTTAACGCCGCTCGTGAAAAATACTTCTCCATATGAAACCCGGGCCAGCGCATTTAACAGGGTCCTGGGCTTTTTCCCAGCCCAAAAACCTAAAAAGGGGGGCAGGAAAGTCCTTACCCCCCTTCATTCTTTGCTTTTGGTAGCGGGGAGAGGATTCGAACCTCTGACCTTCGGGTTATGAGCCCGACGAGCTACCTGGCTGCTCCACCCCGCGATAAATTTTAATTATAACCAACGCCCCTACATTAGTCAAACCAAAAATATA
>CAZAKC010000040.1:0-17211 GCA_964485655.1 uncultured Desulfobacteraceae bacterium | reverse complement strand
TACATATTGAGCCTAAACGCGACCTCAGCATTGTGAGGATGCGCATTGATGGGGTCCTTCATACGGTATACAGGCTCCCTAAGACGGTTCATTCAGCCATTGTAAGCAGAATAAAGAACCTGTCCCGTCTTGACATGGCTGAAAAGAGGCGCCCCCAAGATGGCCGCATCAAGACAGGCAGGGGTGAGACAGAGGCTGAGATTCGCGTATCCACGGTTCCAGTGGCTTTTGGGGAGAAGGTCGTAATGCGTATTATGGACCCAGAAATCCTATTTCAGGATTTGGATCAATTGGGATTTACCAGCCAAGATCTGCGGCGCTACGAGAAATTCATACACAGACCCCACGGGATTGTCTTGGTTTGTGGACCAACAGGGAGCGGCAAATCCACGACCCTTTACTCCACGCTGCGCTATCTATCCTCACCGGAAGTTAACATAACTACCATCGAAGATCCGATTGAGATGGTATATGAGGAGTTCAATCAGATTGCGGTCCAACCTGCTGTTGGGGTAACGTTTGGGACAATTTTGAGAAACATTTTGCGCCAGGACCCTGATATTATTATGGTGGGGGAGATGAGGGATCGCGAAACAGCGGAAAACGCCATTCAAGCCGCGCTCACCGGCCATCTGGTTCTTTCCACCTTGCATACAAACGATGCGGCCTCTTCAGTGACCAGATTGCTGGATTTGGGAGTCCCTGCTTTTCTTATTCAAGCTACTCTTGTGGGGGTAGTCGCTCAGCGCCTGCTAAGAACGATTTGTGAACACTGTAAAGAAGCCTTTGTCAAAACCCCGGAAGACCTGGCTAAACTGGGGGTTAAAGTGGGCTCTGACAGGGGGCTTACCCTTTATAGGGGAAAAGGCTGTGTCAAATGCCGAGGTACCGGATATCACGGTCGTACTGGAATATTTGAGGTCCTGGCTTACTCCGAGGGACTCAAAAAGCTCACCACCCCGAGGGCAAAGCCAAGCGACATTAAGACTCAGGCCATAAAGGAAGGAATGGTTACTCTGCGAGACAATGCGGTGAGGAAGTTGCTTGAGGGAAAAACCACGTACGAGGAAGTGCTCAGGGTGACCTGGGCAGAGTCAGAGAGCTAAGGATGTTGGTACGTCTCTGTATTTCCAATTTCGCCATCATCAGCCACCTCGAGATCGGCTTTCACCCGGGCCTAAACATACTTTCAGGAGAAACGGGGGCCGGCAAATCAATTATCATAAATGCAGTCAACCTCTTACTGGGCGGTCGCGCTTCATCCGACCTTATACGGGAAGGAACGGATGAGGCCCGCGTAGAAGGCCTTTTTAACGTCCCTGTTAAGTCTGCCATCAAGAAAATGTTGGACAAAATGGATATCCCCTTCGATGGTGAGGTAGTCATCAAGCGAACGATGTCGAGAAAAGGGAGGAATCGCATTACCATAAATGGTTCCATTGCCTCCCTCAATATGCTGGCCAACCTGGGTCCCAGCCTCATAAGCATCTCTGGGCAGCATGCAAACCAGGTACTTTTGAATCCTGATAACCATCTATATTTGCTCGATGATTTTGCTGATCTTGTCGAGTATAGAGAAGCCCTTGCTCGGCGTGTCAGGGAATTAAAGCAACTATACAACGAAATAAAGCACCTGATAGCAAAGATAGCCAGGGCAGAGGAACGCCAGGAGCTTGCAAGGTTTCAGGTTGAAGAAATAGACCGGGCGGCCTTGCGGCCCGGGGAGGACAAAGAGCTTGAGGAAGAGCGAAGGAAAATTAAATTTGCCGAACAGCTTTTCAGGATAGCCGGGCAGTGCTATGGGATCCTATACGACAATGAGGATGCAGTAATTTCCCAGATTTCCCATTGCATCCGGGAGCTGGAAAAGGGCGCAAAGATTGATAGAGCCCTTGGAAACGCTGTGCAGAGCCTGACCGCAGCAATGGCAGAGGTGGAGGAAGCTGCTTACGGGTTGCGGGGTTATGCCGAAAATGCCCAATACGATCCTGAAAGGCTGGCGCAAATAGAGGACAGGATCTACCTGCTGAACCAACTAAAGAGAAAATATGGCCCGAGCCTTGAAGATGTTCTGGCCTACAGAGAGGGGCTGTCAGATGCCATGGAAGGCCTCGTGCAAGAGAAGGATCTTTTGGCCGAAAAAGAAAAGGCGCTTGAGGTTGTCAGGGAGGAGGTGAACAGAAAGGCGCGCCATCTATCGCGCAGACGCAGGGAAGCAGCCAAAAAGCTCGAAGTCGCGGTGGAAGAGGAATTAGAGGAACTTCATATGAAAGGTACCTCTTTCAGAGTCCACTTCGTTGGTCCGGAACAACAAGATAAAGACGGGGCCAGTTTGCCAGTTGATCAAATCCGGGAAGAAGGGATAGATGAAATTGAATTCATGATTTCACCTAATGTAGGCGAACCCCTGAGGCCACTGGCCAAGATTGCCTCTGGGGGAGAGCTGTCCAGGATAGTTCTTGCACTGAAGTCTATTTTGGCTCGAATCGGCTCTGTAGAGACAGTGGTCTTTGATGAAGTGGATGCTGGCATCAGTGGGGCAACTGCGGATGTGGTCGGGGAGAAGCTTTTGACCCTTTCGGAAAAACATCAGGTCCTGTGTATCACTCATTTGCCTCAAATCGCAAGCAAAGGACAGGCCCACTTTCTCGTAAGAAAACAAGTGAAAGGGGGGAGGACCCAAACAACGATCGTGGAGCTAGACCGCAATGGTAAGATCATGGAGGTTGCACGTCTGTTGGCAGGAAGGCAGATCACGCAACGGGCTATTTCAAGGGCGGAGGAAATGGTCCACTAATCAATACTAACAATTCTTTGCCCCTCCCTGAAACCCTCCCCTTTAACGGGCACTGCAAGAGAGGCGGTCTTTCCAACTTCCGTCACACGTATCCTTCCAATTTTTTGCCAGGACACAAGAAGCTCCCTGCCGTCTTTGGTGTGGACCATGTCGCTGCCCCCATATACTTCAAATTCCTGTCCTGTCTTGACCCCCACATCTGATCCCGCATTAATCTCTATACGATGATCAACGGACAAAATTCTGCCTTCCCATGGTTCAGAGTCAAGGGCTTCTTTGATCGGTTCGATAGAATTCTTTATCAACCTGGGTAGTATTGTTCGCTGCAATTCCTCCTTGACCCATTTTTTCTCCATAAACTCTTCGTCTTCGAGCTCTATGCTGACCCCTCCACTTTCCACATGGCTCATGATCACGGTGCCACTCTGTGGGTTGACAAGATTGACCACAAGTGCAACCTGATAATAAGCCACAGCGCTGCGCAGGGGCCAGATGCCTTTGAGCTTCACCTGTCTTTCGATAGGGCTAATGGTGCCCATTAGTATTGCATTAATCTCCTTCTTTCTGGCCCACTGGAGCAATCCTTTATCAACCACAACCCCATAAGATATACCAGAAGCGCTTTCGCTGCCTGAAACATTGGCGCCTGCATTGAACAATACCGCTTTTTTTGTGGCTGACAGCTTTTTAATCAACATATTTTTCAAATCAAGGTCTACCTGCTTTCCAAATCCTGCTTGATCAGTAAGGCTGGTTACAAGGACCCTTTTCTTGAGAGATGATTCTTTCTGCCCGAATGGGTGCAGAACAAAAGATGTTATCCCGCATCCGCACAGAACAAGTGATGTCGACAGAAGGAAAAAACAAAATATAGTAAGCGATTTTTTCATTCTTTAGCCCTAAATTACCAAAAATTCCCTTGTTTCCGCCCGGCTGCTGAATGGGTGAGCCGGCGCGGGAATGACGAAACAGATATCACTTCTTGTAGGAAATCACAAGGTAAGCTTTTTAAAACCGTATCTCGAAATTTTCAAATTCCCCTGTGTATGGCTCCGGGAACTCTATGACATTAGTCACACGGGCATGAGGAGGGCCTTTGTGACTCCACTCAACGAGCTGCCGCACCTGCTCTTCCGGGCCTTCAGCCACCACTTCCACATTACCATCGGGTAAATTTCTCACCCATCCCCTAACACCTAATGAGTTGGCTACTCGCCTGGTGGAATCCCTGAACCAAACTCCTTGAACTCTACCTTCAATGATCAGTCTAACCCTTACATCAGCCATGGTTTTCCACCTCCACCAATTTCAAGAACTCCTCCTCATTCAAGACCGTAACACCTTTTTCTTTGGCTTTTGAAAGTTTGGATCCGGGCGAATCCCCAGCTACTACATAATCTGTAGCAGCGCTAACTGATGAAGCCACTCGGCCCCCCAATTTTTCCACGAGTTGCTTTGCTTGGGAACGGGTCATGCTGGACAATGTGCCTGTAAATACAAAGGTCTTCCCGGCGGCCGGGGATTGGGCAGGCCTAGAAGGGGCCTCAATCTGGATTCCGCGCTCCAGCAAGGTCTTGAGCTGACGGCGGTTGTCCTCATCTTCAAAATAAGTGACAATACTTTGGGCAATTTCCGGCCCCACTTCCTCGATGGCCATAAGCTCTTCTTCCGTGGCAGAGGCCAGGGACTCTATATCACCAAAGTGCTGAGCCAACACACTTGCAATGTGTTCTCCCACGTGCCTGATGCCCAGTGCGTAAATGAATTTTGCCAGGGTGGTCTTCTTACTTTTCTCTATTGACTCCAGGAGATTAGTGGCAGCCTTGTCGGCAACTTTGTCAAGCTTCAGCAGATCATCTTTAGTCAAGGTATAAAGGTCTGCGGGCTCCTTTACCAGATCTTTTTCAATCAGTTGAGTGATTAGTTTGTCTCCCAGCCCTTCAATATTCATTGCGCCCTTTGACACGAAGTGTTTAAGGGCCTCTTTGATCTGGGCAGGGCAGTTAGGGTTTGGGCAACGTGAGGCCACCTCCCCGGACTTTCGTACAACTGTAGCCCCACATACGGGGCAGTTCTTTGGCATTTGGAATTTTTTTTCCTTGCCTGTGCGTTTGGAAACAATAGGCATCACCACTTCAGGTATCACGTCCCCCGCTCTTTGAACCAGTACGATATCGCCCTCACGAATATCTTTTTTCTGGATTTCGTCTTCGTTGTGAAGCGTGGCCCTTTTCACTGTGACACCGCCTATCTCGACAGGCTCTAAGTGTGCTACCGGGGTGAGCACACCTGTGCGGCCTACCTGCACTTCTATATGAGTCAAGCGGGTGGTCTCCTGGTTAGGCTCAAACTTATATGCTATGGCCCACCGCGGGCTGCGGGCCTTCTCGCCGAGTTTTCTTTGAAGTTCTATGCTGTTAACCTTTATTACAGCTCCGTCTATCTCGTAGGGAAAGGCATCTCTGTCTGTTTCCAGTTTTTCACAATACTTCACAGCCTCTTCAATGTTCTTGCACAGCTTGATATATTGCCGGTTTACTCTGAGCCCCCATTGCTGCAAAGTTATCATAAGTTCCATCTGGGTCTCAAAACTTGCTCCGCGAACTTCACCGACCCCGTAACAAAACATGTTAAGGGGGCGCGTTGCTGTGACACGGGGGTCGAGTTGCCGCACAGAACCTGCTGCTGCATTGCGTGGATTAGCAAAAGGGGGAAGGCCCCTGTCTATTCTTTGCCTGTTCAACTTCTCAAAGGCCTCAATTTCCATGTAGACTTCCCCGCGGACTTCTAGCAACTCTGGCACCGGCCTTCCATCCTTCCGCTCCATTAGAGTCAGAGGTACAGACATGATAGTCTTAATATTGGCTGTAACGTCTTCCCCTACATATCCATCTCCTCTTGTAGAAGCTACGATCAACCTGCCGCCTTCATAAACGAGTTCCACAGCGAGGCCGTCAATTTTTGGCTCAGCCGTGTATGCTACATCATCGCTGTGGCCAAGGAATCTCTTGACTCGCCCGTCAAACTCTCTTAGTTCCTCGCTGCCAAATGCATTTTCCAGACTGAGCATAGGCTGGCGGTGGGTTACCTGGGCAAAGGCCTCAAGAGGCTCAGCCCCTACTCGTTGGGTGGGAGAATCAGGCGTTATAAGCTCCGGATGTGCCTGTTCCAATTCTACGAGTTGCCTAAACAGCCTGTCATATTCGGCATCTGAGATCTCCGGGTCATCAAGAACATAGTATCGGTAATTGTGGTAGCGGATTTTCTCCCGCAATTCCTCAATCTGTCTCTTGATGTTTTCCATTTTTGCTATCCTTTTCGAGTCGAGTGAATGCTTCCACTAAGCCAAAGCATCCCGTGAGCATCATATCCCCGAAAGGGGATGCCATGTGGCCTCCAAGGCAGTCAAATGAGACCCTGTTCGGGCCGGTAAGCGCGAGATGTGGAAAATCGCTGATCCGTGCTGCTTCTCTATGCACAAAACAACCATGTCCCATGTCATTGAAAACTTCCTCGTTGGAAAGGCTCCCGCACCTGAATCTTTGCAGATGATCCCTTAGCTTCTCAGGGCTCATGAGAGAGGTGTGGTGCTCGTATATTCCAAAGATACGGCTATCCTTAACCAGTGCCGCTAAAACGTGCTCGTTACCCACATTGACAATTGTTATGCCTTCATCTTTTCTTTTTTCAAGCCAGGGGTCAAGCATGGCACCCAAAATCGCAGCCGGCCCGGTGTCCATCACCCAGGCCCATGGGGCGGTTTGCTTTATTGCCCGCATTCGAGTCATATTGGCTGGTGGCATTGAGAAGAGAAGGTGATGAAAACCTGCTCCAGCCTCCACTACGCCGCGCCACATCTTAAAACGGACCACCCGATTGCTTGTATTGGGGGAATAGCCATGGTCCTGCACAGCAACAACGAGGTTTCCTGGCATTGGTATGTAATACGTCTCCAATACCTGTCTTATGGCATCTAGCTGCAGGTCTCCCATTTCCAGTTCCACAAGAGGTTCCACATTGGGGCGTGAATTGACTAACTCAATGCCCATCCTGCTCACCTTGCCGAGATCATCGTGGAAAGTAAGGGCCGCTTGTTCCAACGCAAAGACCTTGAGACCTGCTTTAATGTGGGCCTTTAGTGCAGCAGTGCTGGGCCCACCTCCCATGGTCCTGCCTTTCAGAAAAACATGGCTGCGCTTCGCCGTGGCCTGACGGATAAGCCTTGCAATAATACTAGTCGGAGAGGGCAATATCATTTTGGGGCAGTTCTCTGGGTTTACACCCTTTTGCCATACCAATATGTCTTGGGTTCCACTTCCTATATCTATTGCGAGGATTCCGTCGTCAAGTCTACCCTTTCCTCTTTCCATATTCTCACACCCAATAATTAAGCTTAATTAACCTTAAAACTGTTCTGTTTTGACTACGCCTCACCTAATTCCTGGCATTTTGAAAAGCTCGTGGCAGCTTCAAATATGATCTCGGACGCTGCCCTGGTGTGACTTGCTAGCCGAGGATCGCTGAAGCCAGGGGTCCAAACATAGTCGAAAAGCTCGTCTGAGACAACCAAAAGGGAGGCGAATTTTACACCCCGATAATGAGCAACAGTTGCCAGGGCCGACAATTCCATATCCACGGCAATGGCCCCCAGTTTTTGGTATTTTCTTATCTTACCGATGGTCTCCCGGTAAGGCGCATCAGTGCTCCACACAGGGCCCCTCACGAAGCTAATTTTTTCCCTTTTGAGTATTGCTTCCAAGGTGTTACATAGTTCCTTGTCGGTGTAAGGGGGGATGCTGGCTATAGGATAGTGTTTGGAGGTGCCTTCCTCCGGGTAAGCACAGGAGGGCAGAACAATGCCACCTACCCGCAGTGCTGGACTGATTGAACCACACCATCCCAGCATCCAGAGCCTCCTTGCCCCTAAAGCGATCAGTTTTTCCATTACAAGGACAGCTTGAGGAGCTCCGAGAAAGGGCCCACATAGGGACAGGGGAGCAGAGCCATTTTGGCCGACGAGGTGAATCTTTCTTATTGACATATCGTTCACTGAAACCTTCCTGGCCCCGTGAGCGGTGGCAAGGTAGCGCAGTTCAGAGGCTAAACAAATCATCAGGGAATCAGCTGCTATTAATGGGTCCTTTTTGCTTTTTGTTGGTTTGATGATAGGGTAATCCTCGTGCATTTTTCTTTTGCCTCATTTTTCATATTCCCTTCTTATGCCAAGGGGCTGGTTTATTCATGAAAAGAAAAAACATGGTTTTTTAAAGGCCGGACTGGCCACATCCTTTTCACCTCTCATAGGCAGACGCCTTGGATGCCAAAAATTGCTACTTTAAACTGCGGCCGTGGTGGTGGCCAAGAGATTTTTTCAGTAACTTATCTATAATTATATAAAAACATGAGGCTAATATAGAAATATTTTACTGGAAAAGGCCCAAAAATATGATAAAATTTCTTTGAATGCGCCTCTTTGAATAACAGATGCTGAGCAGCCCGGCAATCTTTTGATAGTGTCTGGCCTAAAGGCGGGAAGATATTGTAGATGTGGGATTGACAATTTGCACAAAATGAAGTTAAATTAATAATTTTTGGTTTTTGACTAAATCATGTTTGAGAGCCTGAGCGAAAAACTGAATAGCACGTTTAAACGTCTTACTGGCAGGGGGAAGCTCACTGAGTCCAACATACAAGACGCTTTGAGGCAGGTGAGAATGGCTCTGCTGGAGGCGGATGTAAACTACAAGGTTGTCAAAAGCCTTGTGGAAGACATACGTAAGAGAGCTATCGGTCAGGAAGTCCTGGGAAGCCTGACGCCTGGACAGCAGTTTATCAAGATTGTAAATGATGAACTTGTTCGTCTGATGGGTGGAGAGCATGTACCTCTAAGCCTGGCAGGGCGCACGCCCCACTGCTTAGTCCTTGTGGGCCTCCAAGGTTCGGGCAAGACCACTACTGCGGCCAAGCTTGCAGCTTTTTTGAGAAAACGGGGCCGTCACCCCTACCTTGTACCGGCTGATGTGTACAGACCGGCTGCCATAGAGCAGTTGAAAAAGCTCGGGCAGCAGATCTCAGTGCCCGTACACGAAGCCGATCCTGCACAGAAGCCCGAAAAGATCTGTGTAGAGGCCAAAATGGCCGCAAGCAGGCAGGGCTGTGATCTATTGATAATTGATACGGCTGGGCGACTCCATATTGATGAAGAGCTTATGGAGGAATTGGGCAGAATAAAAGAGAAAATGACACCCCAAGAGATTTTGCTTGTGGCTGATGCCATGACGGGCCAAGATGCAGTAAATGTGGCGAAGCGTTTCAATGAGGTCCTGGATATCACCGGCGTGATCTTGACCAAAATGGAGGGGGATGCCCGGGGCGGCGCTGCTCTTTCAATTCGCGCTGTGACTGATAAGCCTATCAAGTTTGTCGGTGTGGGTGAGAAAATAGATGCCCTGGAGGCATTTTTCCCAGATCGCATGGCATCACGAATCCTTGGAATGGGCGATGTACTAACGCTGATAGAAAAGGCCCAGGAAGAATTCGACCAAAAAGAAGCTGAGAAGCTTGAAAAAAAGCTGAGAAAAGCAGAGTTTGATTTTGAAGATTTCCTTACACAATTGAAGCAAATAAAGAAACTGGGCTCTCTCGAACAAATTCTTTCAATGTTGCCTGGAATGGGCCAATTAAAAAAGCTCAAGCAGATGAAGCCCGATGAGAAAGAGTTGGTGAGGGTAGAGGCCATCATTAATTCCATGACAAGGGAGGAGCGGCGTAACTACAAAATAATTAATGGTAGCCGCAGGAAGAGAATAGCGAAAGGGAGCGGCACCTCTGTACAGGATGTCAACCGCCTTATCAAGAACTTTGCCCAGATGAAAAAGATGATGGAACGCTTTAGCAAGAAGGGCGCCAGAAGCCTCCCATCATTTTTTTCATGAGTGAATCAAAAGGTGAATACTGCTGTTTTGGAACTATGAAGAAGACTTAAACAAGGGGGTGATAACGCTTTATGTCTGTTAGAATTAGGCTGGCACGGATGGGTGCCAAGAAGAAACCGTTTTACAGGCTGGTTGCGGCCGATTCTGAGTCACCACGGGATGGTAGATTTCTCGAGATTCTTGGTTATTACGATCCTATGAAAGAGCCTCCAGAAGTTAAGGTTCACGAAGACAAGGTCAATTATTGGCTGAGTAAGGGAGCCGGAGTTTCGGAATCAGCCAGAGCGCTTCTCAAGAAACAGGGATTACTCTGACCAGGCCCGGTCGCAGCCTAAGGTTCACTGGATTAGAACCATAACGGAGCTAATCCGCAGAGGTTCAAAGGTGGATGGCCTGAATTCCTTCGTTGGTATGGCCGGCAACGGTGTGGCGGTGACCCCAAACACGGAGGTGAGTGGAGATGAAGGACTTGATTGCATACATTGCGAAAGCGCTCGTGGACAAACCAGAGGAAGTAGAAGTTAAAGAGATAGAGGGTGAACAGACTTCCGTGATTGAATTGAAAGTGGCCAAGGAAGACCTCGGGAAGGTAATCGGAAAACAGGGCCGTACGGCCCGCGCCATGAGGACTATTCTGAGCGCGGCCTCCACAAAAATTAATAAAAGGTCAGTGCTGGAGATCATTGAATAGCCTTGAGGCGATTCTCACCGGCTGACTTGATTGTCATTGGTAAGGTTAGGCGACCCCATGGCCTCAGAGGCCTTCTCCTGGTCGAGTCTTACGCCGAGTCCTGGGAATCGTTCAAAAAGGTGGAGACTGTCTTTTTGACTGATGCAGCTAATCACCTGCGGCAGTACAGGGTCATTTCCGCAAAGCCCCACAAGCGGCTGGTGCTGTTAGAGTTGGAAGGAATAGACTCAATGGAAGGGGCCGAATCTGTGAGGCACTCAGATGTCTTTGCTGATAAGAAGGCCTTCAAGAAGACGGGTGACAATGAATTCTTTTGGTTTGAACTGCTGGGCCTGGAAGTTTATCACGAAAACGGCACATATCTCGGCCAGCTCAGCCAGATAATTCCGACGCCGGCCAATGACGTTTATGTGGTGACCAACAAAGGGCGAGAGTACCTGATCCCTGCAATTGTTGAGATAGTCCGTGAAGTTGATCTGAAACAGGGCAAGATGATTGTATCGCCTCTGGACGGAATGCTTGAGATTAATGAGGATTGATATTTTAACCATTTTCCCTGAGGTCTTTCGCTCGGGGTATTTGCAGACGGGCATTCTGGGTAAGGCAATACAGAAAAATATCATTAGCATTAATGTTGTTAACATAAGAGACTTTGCCGATGATCCCCACCGCAGCACTGACGATCGTCCTTATGGCGGTGGCGAAGGTATGGTAATGAAGCCTGAGCCCGTAACAAAGGCCATTGAGTCACTAGACAAAGGCGGGGGGAAGTCCCTAAGAGTGCTCATGAGCCCCCAGGGAGAAAAATTTGATCAGGGCCTCGCATGGCAGCTATCCAAATATGACCAACTGGTGCTTATTTGCGGTAGATATGAAGGTGTGGATGAAAGGGTAAAAGAGCTTTGTGTGGATAGGGAGATCTCCATCGGCGATTATGTCTTGAGCGGTGGAGAACTGGCTGCCCTTGTAGTGATAGACGCTGTTGCCAGGCTTATTCCCGGGGTACTGGGAAATTACGGCTCAGCTATGGAGGACTCTTTCAAGGACGGGTTGTTGGAATATCCACACTACACCAGGCCCAGGGTATTCAGAGGCAAAGCTGTGCCAGAGGTTTTGCTTTCCGGTGACCATGAAAAGATTCGCTTGTGGCGACGAAAAGAGGCCTTGAGGCGGACCGCATTGCGCCGCCCTGACCTGTTGGCCAGAGCAAGGCTTGACGAAAAAGATCGCGGGATGTTGAAAGACCTGGGCTTTGAAGTAAAGCTCAGGGGAAAAGACTAGGGAGTACATGATACTCTATATCGGGCTGGTTCACTATCCTGTTTATAACAAGAATTATGATACCATAGCATCAGCAGTTACGACTTTAGACATTCACGATATAAGCAGACTGGCCCGAACATATGAGGCGAAAGCGTTTTTCGTAATCACGCCGCTGGAGGACCAAAAGAAACTAGTCGAAAGAATAAAGGCCCATTGGACAGAAGGTTATGGCGCATCATATAACCCTGACCGCAAAGAGGCCTTAGAGATGGTGACAATTGCAGAAAGTATAGAGGATGTAAAAGAAAAGATCGAAAAGAGGGAGGGAGAGCCCCCAATTTGTGTTGCGACAGATGCTGTGGGGCAGGTGGGAAAGGTTATCAAGTTTGATGAGGCTCGGGATCTCATGAGAAGAGGAAAGCCTATACTGCTTTTCCTTGGCACGGCATGGGGGCTTCATCGGCGGGTGTTGGAGGATTCAGAGTTCGTGCTTGAGCCGATCCATGGACCCACTGATTATAACCACCTCTCGGTCAGGACGGCCGCAGCTATAATTCTTGATCGTTTGGTGGAAAGATGATTTCTTGCAGGAGGAGTTGAAAGATGGATGTAATGGACATTTTGGAAAAAGAACAAATGCGAACCGATATTCCTGAGTTTCGAGAAGGAGATACGGTAAGAGTACATGCCCGGATACGTGAGGGCGACAAAGAAAGAATTCAAGTTTTTGAGGGCGTGGTTATCAGAAAAAGGAGAGGGAAGACTGGCGCCACATTTACCGTACGGAAGGTAAGCTATGGCATCGGAGTGGAAAGGATCTTTCCTCTTCACTCCCCTTTGATTGACAGAATAGAGGTAGTGAGCCGCGGCAAGGTGAGGCGCAGCAGGTTATATTATCTGAGAGCCCTAAGGGGTAAGGCTGCGAGGATTAAAGAGAGGCGTGTTTAATCAGGAAACCGTGGCGATACAGCGTTGACGCCGAGAATAAAAGAACTCTCATTATTTTCCCAACTTGATGAATACGGGGGCTCGGACCCCTTTTATTACGAAAAGATGATCGGGGGCCTCGGATTTGGGTGTATAGTGGGAATCGATGAAGCTGGCAGGGGGCCTCTGGCAGGGCCAGTTGTGGCGGCGGCCGTGGCACTGCCGGAAGGAGTAAAGATAGACGGCGTAACCGACTCCAAAAGGATGACGGAGAGGGCGAGGGAAAAGGCCTTTCAGGATCTGGTAGCTTGCGGCGCACGTATTGGGATTGGCGTTGCATCCCACAAAGAAATAGACCAGATAAACATACTTAGGGCGGCCTTAGAGGCCATGAAAAGGGCAGTGTTGAATCTGCCTGACGAAGCGGAATTTCTCCTTGTAGATGGCATTCATCCTGTACCTCTTGACATCCCCCAAAAGTGTTTGAAAAAAGGCGATCTGATATGCCACAGCATTTCCGCGGCATCGGTTATTGCAAAGGTTTATAGAGACAGAATAATGGGCTCTTATCACGAGGCGTATCCCCAATACGGCTTTGGCAAGAATAAAGGTTACGGGACCAGGGAGCATTTAGAGGCAATTAGGCGTTTTGGGCCGTGCCCCATCCACCGGTTCACCTTTAAAGGAGTCTGCTGAGGTGTCCAAGGAGAGGGTGGAGCTTGGCAAACGAGGAGAAGCGCTGGCCGTTGGCGAACTTAAGAAGTTAGGTTATAAGATAGTGGAAACCAATTATCGTTGTCGATTGGGAGAAATCGATCTGATTGCACGTGAGGGGAAATCCCTCGTTTTTGTGGAGATAAAGACCAGGAGATATAAACCCTTAGGCTACGCAAAAGAAGCGGTGCATCCCCGGAAGCAAAGGCAAATCTCAAAGGCAGCTCTTACATATATGAAACAAAAGCGGCTTGATGGCGCAAGGGCAAGGTTCGATGTGGTGGCGATTAGTCTGACTTCTGAGGGGGCGAAAATAGAGGTTATAAAAAACGCTTTTGATCTTGCTTACTGATGTGGGGCCATGCGAGGCAGGGAGAAATCTTGAACTCTGCTGGCACATTGTTTGTTGTAGCGACCCCTATTGGAAATTTGGGGGACATTACTCTACGGGCAATCGATGTGCTTAAAAGCGTGGACATCATTGCTGCCGAGGGTGTCAACCGAACAAGGGCGCTGTGCCGCCACTATGGAATCAAGACAGTTGTAAAGCGCTTCGACCAGCACAATCAGCGAAGGAGGGTGCCTGAGATCCTGGGCTTGTTGAGATCGGGTAGCTCCGCGGCTTTGGTCAGCAACGCTGGCACTCCTGGTATCTCCGATCCTGGCGCCTTCTTGGTGAGCAAGGCACTGGCCGAGGGGATTAAAGTGACACCCGTGCCGGGCCCGAGTGCTGTTACCGCAGCGCTTTCAGTATCAGGTACAGGGGCTGAGCGTTTTGTCTTCCTGGGTTTTCCGCCTGCCAAAAAGGGGCAAAGGATTAAGGAGTTCCAGCGATGGTCTACGGCCGAGATACCCATAGTGATCTATGAGGCGCCCCATAGGATTATGAATACCCTGATAGATATTAGAGAAGCATTTTCAGATCCTGATTTGGTCCTGTTCAGAGAGCTAACAAAGATTCATGAGGAAGTGAAGAGGGGCAAGGCAAGTGAGATAATCGCTTCCCTGGCACAGGAGAATATAAAGGGCGAGTTTGTGCTTGTGGTGGAACCAGGGGGAGGGTCCATAGAGAAGTGTCTTGAGGAAGACGCCCTGGTAAAACTGGAGGAAATGGTGGCTGAGGGTGCGAAATCACTGAAAGACATTGCCAGGGAAATATCGACCCAAACAGGAATACCCTTCAGAAGAATTTATAAAATATCGCTGAAGATAAAACGTAACAGGCCTGAGGCGGTCTAGGTCTAGTATATATCGGAAGGAGTTCGAGGGTGGTCGAAGAAGCGGACAAGGCCTCGGCAAGGCCAAGGCAGGAGCAAGACAAAAAAACAAGCAAGACGCTGAAGGTTACCAACAGCCTTGGACTCCATGCCCGGGCAGCAGCCAAGATAGTCGAACTGGTCAAACAACATGATTCCCAGTTATATTTGCGAAAGGATGACCAGGAAGTGGATGGATCCAGTATCCTTTCCATTTTGACGTTAGCCTGCCCAAAAGGCACTGAAATAGAGGCACGCGCCGAAGGGAAGGACTCGGAGAGATTGCTGAGAGCTCTGGAGAACCTATTCGCTAATAAATTTGGAGAAGGCCAATGACGGGCCAGGATAAGGGTGAGAAGAAGATCTTGCGGGGTATACCGGTTTCCTCTGGCATCGTGATCGGAAAGGCCCATCTTGTCGACCGCAATCAGGTCAAAATTTACTATCACTACTTGGTGGATGAGGCCCAGGTAAAGAAAGAAGTAGAGAGATTTCGAGAGGCGATTCAGAAAACAGAGGAGCAGTTGGTAAACCTGAAGAATAATATGCCCGATTACATCAAACAGCATGCATTTATCATAGACAGCCATTTAATGATTCTCCATGACGGAATGCTTACTGAGGCGACTGAGGAAACAATATTGAGGGAGAGAATCAATGCAGAATGGGCTGTCAAGAGATCGTTGAATAATATTCGTAAGATGTTCGGCGAGATTGATGACGAATATATTCGCAGCCGATTGTTTGATGTGGAAAATGTTACGGAGAGAATATTGAGGAATCTCTCGGGGGAGGAGCAGGAGAGCCTTGCCGATATTACCAACAGGGTCATTATAGTCGCTCATGAGCTTTCACCTTGTGATACCACAGAGATGAATGTCAGCAAGGTGCTCGGCTTTGTCACAGATGTTGGGGGTAGGACATCGCATACTGCTATCATGGCGCAGGCACTGGAGATACCAGCGGTTGTCGGATTGGAGACCGCGACAGAGCAAATTGATGATGGTGATCTCATTATCCTGGATGGAACCTCAGGTGAAGTGGTGGTGAACCCTGATGATACTGACATTATCCAGTACCAAGAGAAGCACCTGCGCCATGAAAGGTATAAGTCCACTATTCAAAGAACCAGTCATTTACCTGCTGAGACCGTGGAGGGGCACCGAATCGCAGTAAAGGCCAATATTGAGTTTTTGGAAGAAGTGGCAGCGGTGAGAGATCACGGCGGCGAAGGTATAGGGCTGTACAGGACAGAATTCCTGTACCTGCGCAGCCGAGGGGTCCCGAGCGAAGAGGAGCTTTTTGAGGATTACAAAGAAGTGGCTCAAATTATGTCTCCTGATCCCGTTACCATCCGCACATTGGATATTGGGGGTGACAAGTTTGCCTCAGATCTGACGGTCGCAAAGGAGATGAACCCGGCTCTGGGGCTGAGGGCGATCCGATTTTGCCTGAAAGAGCCGCAGATTTTTAAACAGCAACTGAGGGCAATTCTGAAGGCCAGTGCGCACGGAAATATCCATTTGATGTTTCCGATGATATCAGGTGTGCAGGAAATTCTGGAGGCGAAAGCAATCCTCGAGGAGGTAAAAGAGGAACTTGACCGGGGTGGTATCCCGTACGATCCTCATCTGAAAGTGGGAATAATGATAGAGATTCCTTCTGCAGTCACCATGGCAGAGGTCTTGAGCCAGCACGTGGACTTTTTTAGTATTGGTACAAATGACCTTATACAGTATGCCCTCGCGATTGATAGGGTTAATGAGCATGTAGCGTACATGTATCAGCCGTTTCACCCGGCTATTTTGAGGATGATCAGAGCGGTTGTTCAAGCAGCCAGAAGCGCAAAGATCCCTGTTGCTTTGTGCGGTGAGATGGCAGGTGACCCTTTGTGCACACTAGTATTGATAGGGCTGGGAATTGATGAATTAAGTATGAATCCTAGATCCATTCCCGTGATCAAGAAAGTGATCAGGTCACTGTCTTTGGAAGAAGCAAAACGGGATCTGGGTGAGGTCATGAAAATGAGCACGGCCAGAGAGGTCAGAGAGTTCCTGGTGAATAAAATGGGGCCCGAATTAGCTGAGCTAGGACTGGAAGAACACCTTCCCACCATTCGAGAGGCCCTCTAGCCCGCGAGCGAGAATATCGAAATGAGTGCAAGAGTAGTCTGCCAAAACAGAAAGGCACGTCACGACTATCATATTGAGGAGGTAATAGAGGCGGGCATTGAGCTACTTGGCCCAGAGGTGAAGTCTCTGCGCGAGGGGCGGGCCAGTTTGGTAGATAGCTATGCAAAGATAAAAAAAGGCGAAGTCTTCCTTTACAATATGCATATCACTCCATACGCTTTTGCAGGGCATGTTAACTTGGATCCCAGGAGACCGCGAAGGCTTCTTTTAAGAAGAAGAGAGATTAAGCGACTCATAGGGAAGACAGAGGAAAAGGGGTTCACCCTCATCCCAATAAAGGTATACTTTTCTCCGAAAGGGTGGGCCAAGGTGGAATTGGCCCTGGCAAAAGGAAAGCGAAAGTATGACAAACGAAAGGCGATAAAAGAGCGGGAACTGAAAAGAGAGATGGAGCAGGTCAAAAAACGAGGGCCTTATTGACTGTGTCCAGGAAAAG
>CAZAKC010000039.1:0-17937 GCA_964485655.1 uncultured Desulfobacteraceae bacterium | reverse complement strand
GAAAAGGCAATGGCTGCCATTATGCGCTTGACCTGTTTCATCACCAACACCCCCTATCTTTTCCCCCCAACTGACCGCACCGCAAGGGCCCTATATCCCCTTCTGTGAACCATACGATCCGTATATGCATACCCCCTCTGAAAATTAAACACCCTGGCAGTGATGGACCTTCGCTCAGAGGACCACACCCAGCCACAGCTAATCCTTATGGGCGGGGCAATCTTAACCTTGAGCCCGCACTCTGACTCATAGCCCTTGAAGTGCTTATCCCTCACGTAGAGGCTCTTTAGCTCCTTAAGGGTCGGCATTCGCCACCCCTCCCTCTTGTCTGGAGGTACCAGCAATGGATAAGTGTATTTGACCCAACGCTGGGCTCCTTTCCAATCAATATCACCCTGGTTGTCTGTCTGGCTCCACATGAGGCCCAATTTTGTATCTGTAACGGTTCCATCACCATTGTCAATAAATCGCTGGCCAGCCCAACTGTTCGCTGTGACACATAAAGTAGCGGACAAGATCAATATGAGGATTACCTTACGAAAAGCCATCGGTCTCTCCTTTGAGGCTCTTTTCCGTTTATGCAGGAGCAGGAGCCGTTTTAACCTGGGATTGGCGAGGAGCCCTGGGTCTTTGGGAGATGTAAACAAGGCCAAAGATCGCCAACCCTATCAGGTACATCCAATAACGCTGCTCGTGGGGTACACCTAGCCACCTGGCAACAGCGTCTGGGCGCATGAGGGTAAAGGTGACAGCCAGGAGCAGGGGAATTTCGTATATCCTATTTCGTGCAATGAACCATCCCTGGGTGGCTGAGGCAAAGGCGAAATTGCCGATGCAGGCCATGGCAAATATGAGAAAGGCCAGAGACCAGCTATTGATATTGTGCAGTATAAGGTCTGAATTAAATATGAACATAAAAGGCAATATGGCCGTTCGTATGTCATACATAAAGCCCTGGAACCCTGTGGGTACAGGTGGGGACTTTGCGATGGCAGCCGCCGCATAAGCAGCCAATCCCACAGGTGGCGTGTCGTCAGCTAGGATCCCAAAGAAGAAGCAAAAAAGGTGTGCTGCCATAAGAGGAACAACAAACCCCATTTCGGAGCCCAGTTCTACTATAAGTGGGGCGGTAAGAGAGGCCATCACAATGTAAGTTGCAGTAGTGGGGAGCCCCATACCTATGATCAGGCTGGCAAATGCCGTAATTATGAGCAAGAGATAAACATTTTCTCCTGCGAGACTTCCAACGATTTCTGTTATAAGTTGACCAAGTCCCATAGCAACCACACCGACGATTATTCCCGCTGCCGCCGTTGCCATGGCCACAGCGCACATATTTCTGGCGCCATTTGCCATACCACTAAAGATTTCTGTTACGGCCTGTTTGAGGGCAGGAACCATGGGTTCTTTCTTGACATAAGCCTTCACCGGCCTTTGCAGTAGCATAACTGCTGCGAGGATCCACACTGCGTGAAAGGCGGCTAGCTCCGGGGAATGGCGGAGGATAATAAGTTCGTAAAGCAGTCCAAAAAGCGGAATTAGATAATGGAGCCCACCGAGAAACGTCTTGAAAAAAGGTGGGAGTTCACTTCTGGGAATACCTTTGAGCCCGAGTTTGGAGGCCTCGATATGGGTGATATACAGGAGAGCTGCGTAAGAGGCAAATGCGGGCACTGCCGCTGCCTTGATTACCTCAACGTATGGCACATTCACGTATTCGGCGATTATAAAGGCCGCGGCGCCCATAATGGGAGGGGCGATCTGCCCATCCGTACTGGCTGCCACCTCCACGGCAGCAGCCTTTTTGGCGGGATAACCAACCCGTTTCATCAACGGGATGGTAAAAGTGCCTGTGGTCACAATATTGGCGATGCTTGAGCCATTAACCAAGCCGGTGAGACCACTACCAAGCACAGCGGCCTTGGCGGGTCCACCCTTGAACCCTCCCAGGAGGCTCAGAGCGAGATTAATGAAATACTCACCTGCCCCGGCTCGCTCGAGCATTGAACCAAATAAGACAAACAAGAAGACGACCGTTGCCGACACATCCAGTGGTATCCCATAGATCCCTTCTGTGGACATGCTCATTTGTCCCACGAATCTGTTCAGGGACACTCCCTTGAAGGCCAGAACATCCGGCATGTAGGGTCCAAAGAAGGCATACAGACAGAAGAATATGGCAATCAAAGATAAGGCTGGTCCAATGACCCTTCTGGAACCCTCAAGCAGGAGTATAACCAAGGTGATACCTATAACAATATCGCGTGTTATAGGGGCCCCATATCTGGCGCTTATGCCCGCATAGTCGATAGCTATATACACTGCGCTCAGGCATGCCATAGCCGCGATAAAATAATCGGGGATCGGGATCCGGTCTTTCGCAGAGAGAAAATCTAGACCCCATCGTTTCTTTTTGAACAGAGGGTAGTTGAGGAATACAATGAGAAAGGCAAAGCCCAGATGGATGGCCCTGATAAGAACGGTGTCGAGGATCAGCCAACTTGCGATAGAAAGTTGGAACAGACACCAGATTACTCCTATGGTAGGGATAACGAATCGAGTAGGGCCCAACGGTTTTCTGGATACTCCGGCTTCTTCTTCGGCCAGCCGTCTGGCTTCTTCCAAGCCATTGTCCAAGTGCTCTTCAATCACCTTATCTGTGTCCATCTATAACCCCACTTTAGGCCCTATTAGCAGGCCTTATTCTGTGTCCGCTTCGGCCTTGTTGCTGGCAGGGCAAAAAAATTTTTGTGGATTTGGTGCCACTGAGTTTTTTTGAGAAACAAGTAGGGGGAGAGGTTAGTATTAGCCATAAACACCCTGCGTTTAATAAAATACGAATCATTCTGCGGGTATTCAGAGGCCGAAAATGGCCCCTGAATCCCACAGCCTGGAACTGCGGATGCTAATTAATTAGCCCCACTTCTTTAAAATATTTCAAGGCCCCGGGATGCAATGGGGCGGTGAGGCCTTCAAGCATATTCTGTTTGGTGAGCACTGAATATGCGGGATGCAGTTTCTTGAAAGTGCTAAAATTATCAAAAACCTCTTTTACGATGGCATAGACGATCCTCTCTGGTGTCTTGACCGAGGTAACAAAGGTTGCTTTAACCCCAAAGGTGGGGACGTTTTCTTTATTTGTGGCAGAAGGATAGAACTCGATCGGGATATATGCCTTTGCATAGTAAGGGTATTTTGCCAGCAGCTTGTCAAGGCCTGTAATTGGCACGAAATGAACTTTGCGCTTCCCTGCAGTTGCCTCTTTGATAGCACCACTGGGGTGTCCCACGGTATAGAAAAAGGCATCGATCCTGCCATCCTGCAATAGTCCAGGAGCTTCAGCCGCCTTGGCGCTTTCTGCGATTATGTCTTTCTTGTAATCAATGCCTGCATTGCTCAGTGCATCAATGGCATTTTGCCTCTGGCCCGAGCCTGGATTCCCTATGTTGACCCTTTTCCCTCTTAAGTCCTGAATTGTCCTTATGCCTGCATCATCTGCAGCAACTAATGTTACTGATTCCGGGTGAATACTGAAACAGGACCTTAAGTCTTTCTGGGGCCCTTTGTCTTTCCACTCCGCCAGGCCGTGCCATGCCTGATACTGACGATCTGATTGGCAAATTCCGAATGTCAGGTCTCCAGACAGAACTGCATTTATGTTAAATACGGAGCCACCAGTGGATTCCACCGTCGCGCGAATGTGATAAATCTTTCTCTTTTTGTTGACCATTTTGGCGATGGCCCCACCCGTGGGATAGTATACCCCGGTAATTCCCCCAGTCCCTATAGTGACAAAAGTGGTCCTAGCCTGGGTGCCAGAAGGGACTATAGCACCCAGCATAAGTCCGACGAACAGCACTATGGCAAACACAATAATTTTCTTCATATTTCTTTCCTCCTGAGATTTTTTGTTTCATTAAAAAAATGAGTGTCGGATTGAAAAATTTGGGTCTATCACCTCCCCTCTTGGTCTATGTCATCACTTTCAGCTCCCCCGGCTATCTTGGAACAAGGGAATGTCAGATCACATCTTTTTTGTATCTCTCATTTGGAAGTGGGAGCGCGTAGCATCCTGAAAGGGATTCCTTCTCTAAATACAACCCAGCAAACACCGTGCCCGGCCAGGGCCCCTGTAGACCTTCTTTACAGCAGGCACTGCTTACAAGGCATAACCTGTTGAAAATGGAGCGTGATTTTTTTTGGTGAACCGCTCCACACGAGCAAGAATAAGGCTCAGGTTGTGAGCAAAGCTCGGACCGGGTAGTTGAGGAAATAATCAAAAATGGCTTATGTCATCAAAATTCCTGGACACTACGGACTTCGCGGCCTATCATTAGATACCCTCTAGCTGAGGATTAGGCATGTTAGCTCCACTACCCAGGCGACATCTTATCCATGTTGGCTTCATTACCATTAATATATTGTGGCTTTTCCTTTTGGCTGGCTGTTCAAATGAAAGTCAGCCCCTCCCGGAGCCAGAAAAAAGTCACCCAAAAGTCGTGCACAAAAATGGCTATACAATCCCCAAACTGGCTTCAGCCAGAGAGCAACTAAATTTCGCTCTCTCTCGCGTCTCTGATTACAGGGAGAGAAAAACCGCGCTGAAGCTCGTGGGAGAGCTTTTCCCTGCAGCCCGTATGGAAAAGGCTGAGGCCTCGTTAGAACTGGCATATCTTTCGCTTGGGAAAGATTTCAGGCTTGCTGGCAGACAAGAATGTCTGGACACTGTCGCCAAATATGAATCAATAATTGATCAGTACCAAGATTTCCCGCCTATATGTGCGAAGGCTAGATGGTACATAGCATGGATATATATGGACCTTCTGCATGATAAGGAAAGAGGGATCAATAATTATTGGAGAGTGGTCCGAGAATATCCACACGAAGGATTCCTCCCAGCGCCTCATCTGCGATGGCAGGAGATTTTTGCCAGGCAGGCGAAGAGGGAAACTACTTTTCTCTCTGCAAGGGAGCAGTGGGCTGCAATCGCCCTCTTGGAACTTGCCCGTAACATTGATGACCCAAAGGAGAGGCTTGAGGCAGTGGAGGAATTGGTAGCCGACTATCCCGCAAGCCGGGCTGTGATGTATGGTCTTATGATACTATTGGATCAACGGCCTGTTTGCCAAAAGGCGATTGAGATGACCAAAGCATATCTGTCCTCTGGGGTGTCTTATCCGCCGCTCGCGATTTATCTCAAAAGGAAACTGGAGGATGTCACTTTAAGATTAGCACGGCCGGGAGAATAGGAAGTTCCATGGGCCCGGTTCGGAGGATGATACCACGGTTTTCTTTCCAATTCAGGGTATTTCTATCCTTCCTGATTATTATATTTTGCTTCCTGCCCGCCGTTGGATTTTTCGGTTTTATCCAATGGCACAAGTCTCTTGAACAGCAGATAGAATACCACAGCCTCAATACAGTGTTTCAGATTGCCGAGCAAGTGAGCACTTACCTTGCCAAGCACAGTGAGAGCACCATTATGATAAAAGAGACTTTTGAGCGGGGGTTGGTTGATCCAAACGACAGGGATGAATTGCTCAGATACTTTCTTTCCCTGAAAAAGATTTATCCTTACTTTGTGAACATTAATTATGGCGATGAGAATGGCTATTTCCTTATGGTGCCGCCCCAGAGGCCTGAGATTCACAAGCTGTTTGATCCAAGGGTAAGGCCCTGGTACACAGGCGCCATGAGAAGAAATGGGCTTTATTGGACGGAAGTTTACATATTTGCTTCTTCCCAGCGCCCTGGAATTACCGTGTCCGCTCCCATCTTAAATTCTCAACACCGGCCCTTTGCAGTGTGCTCCATTGATATAGATCTGTCTACTCTATCCAGATTCCTTAAGAAAGTGAAAGTGGGCAAGCACGGTTATGCGTTCATTATGGAAAACAATACTAGACGCATCATTGCGCATCCAGAATTGCCCCGTTTATATGAAGATCCGGCTGAGATTGACAGGCTGACAAAAAGCATATCTGAGTTGAGACGATCCAGGAAAGAGTTTGGAACTACTTTTGACAAGGGCAGAAAGTTCTTTACGGCATATGTAGACTATCCGCAAAATAACTGGACCATTGGCGTAACGCTGCCAGAGGCAGATTTCATGGGGAACCTGAAGAAAGTCAAAGAGGCCTCAGTGACTATCATATTAGGTGCCATTTTGTTGGCCTCATTTATGAGTTATCTTCTTATGCGGACAATAGCGAGACCACTCAAAGAGCTCAAAAAGGGATTTGAAACCATCAGTAAAGGGAATCTTGACCACGAAGTGAGTGTACGTGACAGGGGGGTTATTGGGTCTCTTGCCACATCATTCAATCGCATGTCCCAGTCCTTAAAGAAAAGCAGGAAAGAGCTGGAGAGGACGTATCGGATACTCGCTGAGAAAGAAAAAATGGCAGCATTGGGTCAATTGACGGCAGGCATTGCACATGAGATAAAAAACCCTCTGGCTATAATGCTTTCATCCGCGCAAGTGGTTGTGAACCAAAACAAGCCAGAAGAAATGAGACAGGAGGCAGCCAATTATATAATTGAGGAAATCAAGCGACTAAATAAGACCCTGGAGAATTTTCTAGCCTTTGCCCGCCCGGCCAGGTCTGATCTTGTAGACTGTGATTTGGTAGAGGTGCTGGAGAAGACTATTGATTCTATGGAAAAGCAATTGCAAGAGGCTGGCATTAAGGTGGATTGGGGCGTAGAAGGCAATCTTCCCCTTTGCCGTGCGGACTGCGATCAGATGAGGCAGGTTTTCATTAACCTCCTTCTCAATGCCGTCTATGCTATGCCAGAGGGAGGGAGGTTAACCATAAGGTGCTCAAAGAAGCCTGCGGGTGAATGGCTGTTCAGCGGGAATACAAGGCTGCAGCCAGGCATTGATGCGCCGTGTTTTGTGCGGATATCTATCTCTGATACAGGTATAGGTATAGCCCCTGAGGATGTGGATAAAATTTTTGAGCCATTTTTTTCACTGCGGGATGGGGGCACAGGCTTGGGACTGGCCACCGTATATCAGATTTTGAAGATGCATCACGCTGGGATAGCTGTCTCCACAAGACCGGGAAAAGGATCAACCTTTGTTTTAATTTTTCCCTGCGAAAACTTTGGAGATAGCGAATGAAGCCGACAATAGCAATCGTAGATGATGAGGCAAGGATGAGGCGTTCCCTCACTATGCTTTTAAGCGATTTAGAGGCAAATTTCATAGAAGCAGCAGATGGCCATGAAGCTCTAAGCATCTGGGAGCAGGACATTCCAGATGTGGTTATAACAGATCTAAAGATGCCAAAGTTAAGTGGCATGGAGCTTTTAAGGGAAATTAAGAAGAGAGATCCGGATGTTCCCGTAATAGTGATTACGGCGTATGGTTCTATTGAAAATGCAGTAGAGGCCATGAAAGAGGGCGCTTTCGATTACATCACCAAGCCCTTTGACGAAAAGAAGATATTGCCGTGCGTGGAAAATGCACTGCGGATGAGGAGACTAATTTCAGAGGTTCGGTATCTGAGGAAAGAGATCGAGGGAAAATACAATTTCGAGAACATTGTTGGGCAGTCTGCAGCAATATGCAAAGTGCTGGAGATGGCCGGACAGGTTGCAAAAAGTGATACCACTGTTCTAATCACCGGGGAAAGTGGCACGGGCAAGGAATTGGTGAGCAGGGCGATTCATTTTAACAGTGCCAGATCTTCAGACCCTTTTGTGGCGGTAAATTGTGCGGCAATACCCCCTTCGCTGTTGGAGGCCGAACTGTTTGGCTTTGAAAAGGGTGCATTTACTGGGGCTGTAAGGCAAAAGAAAGGCAGATTCGAGCTGGCCTCGGGCGGAACTATCTTTCTCGATGAGATCAGTGATATGCCCCTTGACATCCAGGCAGGATTGCTACGGGTGATAGAAGAACAGGAGTTTGAGCGCCTAGGCGGGACGAGGACTATCAAAGTAAATGTGCGTGTCATAGCTGCTACGAATAAGGATCTCGCATCTCTAGTGACAAGGGGACAATTTAGAGAGGATCTGTATCACAGGATAAATGTTTTTCCTATCCATTTGCCCCCTCTGCGAGAAAGACCTGAAGATATTCCATTGCTTGCGAAGCATTTCATGACAGAGATTGGCGCTTCTCTAGGTAAAAAGCCGGTGAGACTGACTGACTCTGCCTTGAATGCGCTCATGGAGCAGAGATGGCCGGGTAATGTCAGGGAACTGAGGAATATTATAGAAAGGGCATTGATCCTCTGCCAGGGAGAGGCAATCACAAGAAATCATCTCATATTCAACGAGCCGGTATCGGCCAAGCGAATGGACCGAATTGATCTGGAGGAGTTGTGTTCAGTGGCGTTGGATCAAACTGATTTCAGCTTGGAGCAATTGGAGGAAAGGCTTCTTAAGTTAGCGATGGAGAGGGCCGGGCACAATGTGTCTCGTGCGGCCCGCTTGCTGGGGATGACAAGGGCTACATTGAGGTATCGTCTTGAAAAGTTCGGCCTAACTCCCCAATCCAGCACTTTCCGGCCGGGGAGATTTTCTAGATAAGGCTAAAGGTTAAGTGCACTATAAGGTGCTAAATACAAGAGCCTTTGCTATTTTGCAGATTTGTTATCTGTCTTTTTGTGGCATTCTTTGCACTTGACGGGGCCTGATTCGTTTTCTTTGTGACATCTCTTGCACTTAAAATGGTAGGCAAATACGAGTCGAGGAACATTCTGGCCCTGTTTCTTAACTGGGCTGTGGCAGGCGATACACTTCTTTACCGGGTCTCCTTGTTTCCAAATATTTTTCCCGCTTCTGTAATTATGATGACATTCAGTGCACTCTATATCATAGTCTTCAATATGGGCGAGGTGGGTAAACCTAACGGGCTGATGATGTACCTTCCGTCTATAGCCCTTATTTGATATCATTATGACTTTAGGAATCTTCTGGCCTTGTTGCGCCCGAGGGGCCACGTCAAAAAGAAACGTAAGAGCGATAAACGACACCATTGGAAAGACAATATACTTCGTAATCTTCATTGAGATACCTCATTGCCAGATATCAGTCGTTTGTTTTAGGCTATTTTGACCCACTTTTACAGTTGTACACGGTAATAAATGGTCCACTTCTTTGTCAAGTCTGTCAGGATATAAAGTATTCACTCATGATGTGGTGTTTCTCCTAATAAGGCACAAAGGCCTTTCTTTGGATGCAAAACTACGGATAGCGTGCCTATAATGAAGGTTGTATTTGGCGAAAAGGAGTGGTAAAGGAAAAATATTTAAGAGGTTGTCTATTTCCTGCAGATCAAAAAGGGCGAAGGAGAAGATCTGTGAATAGGCCACTAGTGAAGAAAGTCAAGGGTGATGGCATTTTCATTCAGGTTGCCATATGGGAGGGAAAGGGGAAGATTGTCCTTTGCCTTCATGGTCTCACGACCAATTGCCGGTGCTGGGATGTAATAGCGTCGGATCTGGCGCCGGTGCACACGATTATTGCTATGGACCTGCGGGGCAGGGGTGAATCAGACAAACCTCCTAGCGGCTATTCCGTGGATACCCATTGCAAGGACATACAGGCTGTCCTAGAAGACCTGAAGGTAAAGCGCGCGGTTATCATGGGCCATTCCTTGGGGGCCTTCATAGCCATTGTATTTGCCGCAAGGTACCCGGACTACGTTGATCAGCTAATCCTAGTAGACGGAGGGGGAAAGTTAAATCCCGACCAATTTGCCAAGGTTTTTGCTGGGATCAAACCCTCACTAGACCGGCTTGGGCAAGTTTTCCCTTCGTTTGATGATTATATCAAGATGATGAAACAAGCTCCCTTTTTGCAGCCATGGATGCCAGCACTCGAGACCTATTATCGTTATGAAGTGGAAGAATTGGACAACGGCCAAGTCAGGCCGGTTATCAGGAGGGAGAGTATCGAGGAAGAAAGTGCTAGCCTAGCAGGTCTTGATATCTCTCAATTTTACGTATCGCTAAAGTGCCCTGTGCTGATACTTCGCGCTACAGAAGGCCTGCTTACAGGTGATGACCTGGTGTTGCCTGAAGATGTCGCCCGAAGGATGGTCAGTGAGATTTGTGACGTGCAGCTTGTTGAACTGAAAGGGGCAAATCATTACAGTATCCTCTTCAGGCCAATGGAAGAGAGGAAGCGAGCGATTTTGCAATTCTTGGCTGGCACCTGAGCCATTATACGATAAGCAAAATCTTATAAGTCGAAACGTTGAGGCCGGGGCCCGCGCTGTTAGAGACGGCTTTCTAATAGGTAGGAGGAAAAAATGGATATAAGGGAACCCAGAATAGAGAGGAAAGAGATCTTGATGTTGGATGATGATAACTTTAATTCTGATAACGTATGTATAGTGACTGGTGCATCCATGGGTATTGGACGAGCAACGGCCATTGCTGCTGCGGTCAATGGCCTGATGACTGTGGGGCTGGACATCAACGAGGAAGAGGGACAAAAGACTGTGCAGATGGCCAGGGATTTGGGCGGCGAGATGATCTTCCTCAAGACAGATCTTTGCAAAGATGAGGAAATGGATCGGGCTGTTGCAGAGGCGGCCAAGCTGGGAACAATTAAGTATCTGGCCAACATCGCTGGTATCCAGCATATTGATCCCATCGAAAACTTCCCCATGGAAAAATTTGATTACATGATTCGCCTCATGCTCCGCGCACCCTTCTATTTGTCAAAACTAACCATCCCTCATATGAAAAGAAGCAAGGATGGAACTGGGGCAATCGGTAATATGGCCTCTGTTCATGCCCATATTTGTACCCTTAACAAGCCAGCATATAACATTACGAAATTTGGTCTTCGTGCCCTGGCTCAGTCCATATCAGCAGAGGGCGGAGGAAAGATACGGGGGTTCACGGTAAGCACTGGATTTGTAAGGACCGCCTTGGCACTGAAACAAATTCCTGCTCAAGCCGAGCAACGTGGGATCAGTCCCGAAGAAGTGGTGCGGGATGTGATGATGGGATTTTCCCGAATCAAAGAGATGATGAAGCCCATAGAAGTTGGAAATCTGTTTGTTTTTGGTTTTTCGAGGTTCGCAAAATACCTCATTGGAGGGGATCTGCTGTTTGATGGAGGTATGGTGCTGACGTATGCTGAAAAGAAGGCTGATCAGAGCTAATCAGGCTCGATGGGTATTATCGTGTGGGAGGAGCTTCTTCCGATATGATCTTCCTTAGCTCGCGCTCCACGAAATCAATATGGGCTCGTGCCTCTTTGCTCGCTTGATTAGGTCTTTTTGACTTGATTGCCTTGAATATTTTCATGTGCTGTTCAGCGATCAGGCGCTTATTGTCTTTTTTCTTGAAGAGTTTTTTTCGTGACATTTTCTGCGTATTCCATAGAATGTTGTAGCACGAGGCAGTGAGGTGTGAAAGGACCGTATTGTGGGCGGCCAGAGAGATAGCTATGTGAAAATCAGCATCTGTTTTGGCATCATCCCTGTTTAACCTTAAATTTTCCTGGTCCTTATTTATGATCTCTTCGAGTTTTATTATATCTTCCTTTGTTGCCTTTTGGGCTGCGGTGTATGCGGCCCAGCTTTCCATTGCCCTTCGTATGTCTAACAGTTCAAAGAACTTGTCGATATCCTCTGAGATGAGTCGGGTCAGCGGGTCCTCGAGAGGCTTTTGGGTTATGGATTTTACAATTATCTTACTCCGGGGCCTAATTTCTATGAAGCCCATGGCCTGCAAGGCATTCAATGCCTCTCGAAGGGGAGGACGGCTTACGCCGATAGACTCTGCCAGTTCCCGTTCAGAGGGTAGCTCGTCGCCGGGCTTAAGCTGCCCGCGGCTGAGCAAGTCTTTGAATTGTTCGATAATTTCGTCAGATATTTTTCTGGGGGAAATTTTCTTAAACATGATTTTTGTCACCCTATGAGAATTTGGTCTTACCACAGCGCTTTTTGGGAGACAAGGATTTTCTCTCACTGATTTGTGTGAGTAAAGGGGAGAAATGGCCTTCATTTGGAATTATCGGCCATGGGCGGCGAGGAATTTCGTACTTGACAGTTGCTTGAAACTTTAGTAACTGGTAAGACCAAAATAATTTATGACCAGCTCCAGATAAGTGCTTGTCTTCTAGATAAATAGTAAGACTCAAAGGGCGGGCGTAAAAAATATTAAGAAGCAGCCGTGCTTGTCAGTAAATTATAAAGAGAGATACTGCTATAGGGTGTTATTGGTGCGACCTGGGCTTCTGACAAGACACAAAATCCCGCATCTGGCTTAATGCGTGGTTTGGAAAATTCTTTATTGCTAGGCTGTGTGTCGCGAAGACATAGACCCAAGCCTACGGCAAAAGGCGATTGTGGGCGTTGGCGGGCATGGACATAGGGCAGCTAATTAAATTGTGCTGGGCATGAAAAGGAAAGAGGAGGGTACATGATTAAACCAGGAAAGGGGGTGATCGAGGTAATAAGAGAGGTAAGTTGGTGAGGGGGCTTTGAAGGGCTATTAACCTTAACAGTAGGGAGGTTTGCTATGAAATTAAATAGGGTTCTGGTCATCATAGGGATCATTGCGTTGACCATCGCGGTGGCCGCACCGGCAATGGCAGGACCTAAAGTAAGATGGAGGATGGGTAGCACCTGGACACCTGCTATCAATCTTTATCACGGCGACAAGGCAATGATCAAATACGTAAAGGAAATGACCAATGGTGACTTTAACATCAAGTGGTTTCCTGCCGGCTCCTTGATGAAGGCATTCGAGTATTTTGATGCCTGCAGCAAAGGAGTTGTTGAGGCAGTAGGGGATTGGTCAAGCTACTGGGTAAGTAAGGACACCGCATTTGATTTCCTCGGGTCTTTTCCATTTGGTTTCGACAATCTTGACTATTTGACATGGTACTATCAGTATGGGGGCAGAGAGCTCTATAATGAAGCATATGGAAAGTTTAATATGGTGTATTTCAACCTTGGCGCGACCCCGATGGAGTCAGGCTTCCGCACAACTGCCAAGACCGGGCCAATTAGGACATGTGCAGATTATAAGGGGAAGAAACTGAGAACACCAGGGCGTTCTACCATATGGGTATTGCAGCAACTTGGTGCGGCTCCTATCAAGATGGCTGGTGGCGAGATTTACCTTGCTGTTGAAAGGGGGACACTTGATGGTGCTGAGTTCAGCAGTCCGGGGATTGACTGGGAGATGGGTTTTGCTGAAATCACAAAATATTGGTCAGTCCCAGGATGGCACCAGCCTTGTTCTCAGGTGGGCGTGATGGTAAATAAAAATGCCTGGAATAAGCTCCCTAAATTATATCAAAATATCTTTAAACGGGCATGCATGGCTGCAGCCATGGATAGTCTGACCTTTTACGAGGCTGATTCGGCAAGGGCAATTGATAAATTTAAGGCAAAAGGGACAAAAATTGTACACCTTACCCCTGAATGCCTGAAGACCCTTGATAAGCTGACCGGTGAATACATCATTAAGGCTCTCCATGAGAGAGGAGCCAATAGCTTGTTTGCAAAGATCCTAAAGTCCCAAATGGAGTACCTGAAGGAATACAGAGATTGGCGTGATATGACAGACGTCTTTGGCCACGGCCAGACTCCATCTTATGTGGACATGGTTCTGAGCGAGCTAGAGAAGATGGGCGTAAAGTAATAAGAAGACTGAGGGGCCCCGGCAAACGCGCTGGGGCCTTTTTCCATTGACAGTGGGATACCACAACAATCAGGTAGGTAAAGGAAAGGTGTGTGTATGCAAAAATTTTTGAATGCCTGTGATTCTATCAGTGACTGGTCGGGTAAGGTATTCATGTGGCTGATTATTCCCCTTACCTCCTTGGTGGCCTTTGAGGTGATCTCGCGGAGGTTTTTCGGCAGGCCTCACATATGGTCACTGGAGGTCACAAATTACCTCTACGGCCCTCACTTCATGCTTGTGGCAGCTTATACCTTGCTCCACAAAGGACACGTGGCCATAGATATCATTTACAACAGATTCCCTCCCCGTGTGCGCGGTGTGTTTGACGTCATTACATATTCCTTGTTGTTTTTCCCTTTTTGCATAGTGATGACATACCAGGGAGCTTTATTTGCCAAGACTTCATGGGCTATCCATGAGACCAGCGAGTCTGCAGGGCTCGGAGTGGTCCCTTTGATAAAAACGGTTATTCCTGTGACATTTGGTCTGATAATAATCCAGGGTGTTGCTGATTTTATTCGTAGCATAGGGCTAGTAGTGAAGGGGGAGGAGATATGAGTCCTGGAACTGTAGCTGTTGGAATGTTTGTTTCCCTCCTAGTCGGTCTGTTTATGGGGCGGGAGCTGGCTTTTGTCTTGGGTGGCATTGCTTTAATTTTTGGATATCTGGCATGGGGGCCTTCAAGCTTCTATATGTTTGTAAATAGGGCCTGGGGAATGATGGATAGTTATATCCTTGTCTGCATCCCCCTGTTTATCTTTATGGCCCAGCTCCTGGACCAGTCAGGTGTTGCTGAAGAACTTTTTGACACTATGCGGTATCTGTTCGGACCGGTCAGGGGAGGTATAGCCATAGCTGTAGTAGTTGTTTCCACTCTTTTTGGGGCATGTACCGGCATTATAGGTGCCTCAGTGGTAACAATGGGTCTTCTGGCCTTGCCGGTTTTTATGAAATATAAATACAACATAAGGCTCGCATGTGGTTGTATATGTGCAGGAGGCACGTTGGGAATCTTGATTCCTCCCAGCATTATGCTCGTCGTAATGGCGGACCAGTCCGCCCTGTCTCTTGGTAAGCTCTTCGCCGGAGCCGTTATCCCCGGTCTTATTCTTTCGGGTCTTTATGTAGGTTACATACTTTTGCGCTGCTGGATAAAGCCACAGGATGGCCCTGCTCTTAGCAAAGAAGAGAGGGCAGCTATGCCATTTGGCAAGCTGATTTTGAAGGTACTCAAGTCGCTCGTACCACCCATGATCTTGATCTTGGGTGTACTTGGGTCCATCTTTGCTGGGGTAGCAACACCGACTGAGGCTGCTGGTGTTGGCGCCGTGCTGGCCTTCTTGATGACCCTTGCCTATAGAAGGTTTACCTGGAAAGGGCTGTACGTATCGGTTGTAAACACTGCCAAGACATCATCTATGGTGATTATCATCCTGGTGGGTGCAGCATGTTTTTCCAGCGTATTTATGGGAGCAGGTGGGGGTGATGTGGTCAAGGAATTCATACTGGGGCTCGGATGGGGCAAGTGGGGTACGTATTTCATTATGATGGTAATTCTTTTCTTCCTTGGCATGTTCCTCGATTGGATAGGCATCATCATGATTACGTTCCCCCTGTTTCTCCCTATTGCCAAGCAATTGGGTTTTGATATGGTGTGGTTTGTGGTATCCATCGCGGTTATGTTGCAGGATTCCTTTATGACCCCTCCGTTTGGCTATGCGTTGTTCTATCTGCGCGGTGTAGCTCCTCCTGAGGTAAAGACGAGTGATATCATTATGGGTGGGTTTCCCTTTTGGCGTTTGATGGAGGTTGGCCTCATTATTGTGGTGATATGGCCGCAGACTATACTGTGGCTCCCGAATATCTTGGTGAAGTAAATTCTCTGAGCGACAATCAGATTCAGCAAGGTTTTACCAAGGTTTGAAAATGTACAAAGGCGTCTAATCTCCCAATCGGGTAGGGAAAAGACGCCTTTGTTCTATAGCTTGGGAAAAAGGTGTGGGATATGGATGTAAGTGTAAATAGCGTAGGCTCCTACACGCAATGGATAAGCTCGTTGGTTAATAACGAATCGGCCTCCCCTAAGGCTGAAGCGTTAGAAGGGATTCGAGTCCTGGAAGTATGCGCTCTGGTCCTGGGGCCTTCTGCATGTGACTATATGGCAGAGTTCGGTGCAGAAGTGATCAAGTTTGAGGGACAAAAAGGGGATAACATGCGTTTTGTTACTCCCTATGACTACTTTTGGAAAAATATGTCTATAGGACTGGAGATTCAAAATCACAACAAATATTGGGTGGGGATGCACCTGGGAAATCCGGAAGCAAAAGAAATTTTTCTGGAGTTTGTTAAGAAGTCAGATGTGGTGGTTGACAACCTTCGCCCCGGACGTATGGCCCAGTGGGGTTTGAGTTATAAGGAACTCAAAGAGGTAAATCCCCGGCTGGTTCAGCTACACGTGTCTGGTTATGGCAGTTGGGGGCCCTGGAGCGGGCGCACATCATACGATGCCATAGCACAAAGCATGGGAGGACTCCCTGCTATAACGGGCTTTGAGGAAAGGGGGCCCATAAAATCTGGGGTTTGGATTGCGGATTGGATCACGGGCCTTGCATGTGCGATTGCCATACTTACAGCACTTAATTACAGGGAGAAGACGGGTGAAGGGCAATTTATAGATTACCAGCAGGCTGAAAATGTCATCCGATGGCTGGACTGGACGTGGGTTTATGCAGGGCTAACAGGGAAGAATAGGTCAAAGGCCGGAAATAGAGACCTCGCCATTTGTCCTTCAGATCTCTTCGATTGCAAAGACGGATGGGTGGCCATTGCAGCATTTACTGAGGAAGAATTTGAGGGATTGTGTAAAGCGATGGGTCGAGAAGATCTCTTTGATAAGTTTAAAGACCCTTTAGTGAGATTAAAGGACGCCAATGCCCGGAGAATACTTAAGGCCATTGCTGAGTGGGTGCAGCTTAGAACAATGGAAGAAGTGGAGACCCTCGCAGATCAATACGGTTTTGCGGCATCTAGGGTCCTGGATGCCGAAGCTGCTTATAACAGTAATCATTTCAGAGAAAGGGGAGCAATCCAAGAATATGAGGACGATCTTTATGGAAATATGGTTGGACCCGCCTATCCTCCGCGGATGAGCTTAACACCTAACAAGGTGAGATGGTCTTGTAGACCTTTAGGTTTTGACAATGAGTACATATTCAAGAAGGTACTGGGTTACTCCAGCGAAAGGATAGCGGAGTTGGAAAAAGAGGGAGTAATATTCAGGTGGGACCCTTCAATCCCATGTCAGAACCCACCTCCGAACTGGGATGGCAAGAGAGGATTGCGCGACACGGAAGAGGGCGTTGATGAATGAGGATAGGATAACAGGATTCACTCTTGATAAGAGTTATGCCCAGTGGGCCTATGAACAGACACGACCTGAGGATATTGCTGACAAGCCTGAAGCTCTCAATGATATTGTTGTGATGGATGCGAGCTACGGTAATTTCGCCGGCCTGTTTGCTTCTTCATTGCTATCCGAAGCTGGAGCCAAGGTTATCAGGATAGAACCTCCTGAGGGAGATATAGCCAGGAAGATGACCCCCTATGGAATAATGGTGAAGGATGCTGGCTTACCGTATCTGGCTGAGGGTCGCAACAAGCTCCATATCACTCTTAATATAAAGAGCGAAAAGGGGAAAGAGCTGTTCAGAGACCTTGCAGAAAGATCTGACGTATTGATTGAGACCTTCAAGCCTGGCTACCTTCATGAGATGGGTATGGGCTATGCCCAGCTCAGTGAAAAAAATCCTCAGCTTATCTACTGTGCTATTTATACCTATGGGCAATGGGGCTCAGAAGCAGAACTTCATGGCTCTCAGCCAGACTATGATATAATTGACCAGGCCCGCGGCGTAATAATGTCGGTAACGGGGGAGCCAGAATTAGATCCTGAGGTGCCGCCAGAGTATAAGAAGCCTCTCAAGCACGGCAACTGGATGGGATGGTACGCTGGAGGGGCTTGGGCAGCTTTTGGCATAAATACAGCATTACTTTTCCGCAGAAAGAAGGGCAAGGGCCAGTTCTTGGACTGCTCACCTCCTGAGGGGCTCATGTGTATGTCCAATTACATTATGCAGTACTACCACATCAAGAAGGAGATGATGCCGAGGGCTGGGAACTATGACTATGCGGTATTTCCTTATACTTATGAAAAGTGCAAGGATGGGTATGTCTTCATAGGTGCATATGCAGATGCGAGCTGGCAAGGGCTATG
>CAZAKC010000038.1:0-19418 GCA_964485655.1 uncultured Desulfobacteraceae bacterium | reverse complement strand
CGGGGACTAAGAGAAGTTTTGGAAGTCATCGATTCGGCCCCTGACCGCATTTTTAGAATAGGCACCGGAGAATTCACTGATAGTCTAGCCCTCGATCCTATTGTTGAATGGACTCGATTGCTTCTGCCTGAGTTTTCCCGTAGAAAGAACGTGATCCTCGAATTGAAGACAAAAACTGATAATATCAATGGTATATTGAAAACGGGAATTCGGGACAGAATTGTTGTTTCGTGGTCTTTGAACAGTCCCACGATAGCGTCGCGGGAGGAGCATGGGGCCCCAACTATTAAAAAAAGGCTCAAGGCAGCGAGAAAGTGCCAGCAAGAGGGGTATGCAATCGGATTTCACTTCGATCCTCTCATTTATTATCCGGGCTGGAAACAAGGGTATCGTGAGACAATCGAAATGATGGCCAGGTACTTGGAACCCAAAGATATAATCTGGATTAGTATGGGATCATTTAGGTTTATGCCGGATCTCAAGCAAATAATCAGAAAGAGACATCCTGATTCGCTTATACTCAATGGGGAGTTTGTGCCTGGCAAAGACGGAAAGATGCGTTATTATAAGACCATTAGGGTTGAGCTCTACTCCTTTGTCAGGCAGCTTCTAGAGCAATGGTCCACTGACCTGGGGCTATATCTATGTATGGAGGCCGCTGATGTCTGGGAGGCAGCAATGGGGTGGAGTCCGGGAAACTCTCAAGGCCTTGGAGAATATCTGGACACTAGAGTCAAGAAAATTTTTGGCTAGCTTTTAGGCAAGAGCATATGATAAAAAGACAAGATTAATATTTTAATGGGGGTAATCATGACACTAAGAGAAAAGGTAGAGAGTGCATTGGATAAGGTGCGCCCATCCCTTCAGGCTGACGGGGGCGATGTGCAGCTTGTGGACGTGGGCGAAGATGGAGTTGTCAAAGTCAGACTTACTGGTGCGTGTGGGGGATGCCCCATGTCCCAGATGACGCTTAAAATGGGTATCGAAAGAATCCTGAAACAAAATATCCCGGAGGTACAAGCTGTTGAAGCGGTTTAACTAGCTGACATAAAGGCAATTTTGCAACCTTTACAAGAGAGGCTCGCTAAAATCTGATTAAAAAAAGGAGGTAGCAGAAGGGTATGGAAATCAAAAAAATCGGAGTCGTAGGGGCCGGTACGATGGGCAATGGTATAGCCCAGGTAGCGGCGCAAATCGGATGTGAAGTCGTAATGAGGGATATTGAAGATGCGTTCGTAGAAAGAGGAATGAAAAATATCGAAAAATTCCTCACCAGGAGCGTGGAAAAAGGAAAGCTGGAGGCGGGCGAGAAAGATGCCATTCTGGGCCGGATTAAAGGGACTACAGATATGGCGGAGATGAAGGATGTAGATTTCGTCATAGAGGCAGTAATTGAGGACCTAGATCTCAAAAAGAAGGTATTTAAAGAGCTGGATGAACTTTGCAGACCAGAAGTCATACTTGCTACGAATACTTCATCCATGTCTATAACAGAGATTGCTTCAGCAACTTCCAGACCCGACAAGGTGTGTGGCATGCATTTTTTTAACCCCGTGCCCCTCATGAGGCTTGTTGAGATAATCCACGGTTATTTTACAAGCGACGAGACAATTGCGACCACGACAGAGCTTGCCAAGAAGATGGGTAAAGTAACGGTTGAAGTTAAGAAAGATTCTCCAGGCTTCATTGTTAACAGGATTATGATTCCCCATATGATCGAGGCAATCAAGATTGTAGAAGAGGGCATCGCATCTATTGAGGACGTCGATACGGCCGTAAAGAACGGACTTAACTATCCAATGGGGCCATTCGAACTCATGGATCTAACCGGAATCGACATTGCTTACTTTGTGACCGAATATTTTTACAGGGAGCTAAACAAGGAGTCCAAATGGGTTTCACCCAACCTGCTCAAGACCATGATCAGGGCTGGGAGGCTCGGCAGGAAAACCGGCGGGGGCTGGTACGACTACAGCAAGTAGATTGAAAAGCCAAAACGGTAAATAGTGATAAAAAGAAGGCAGCCGCTCTGAGCTGCCTTCTTCTGTTTGAAAGGAGGGGAAGAGGGTTACTTGTTTTTGTGCCGCATCTTTTTTCTCATTTTTCTGTATTTATGTTTTCGAATCTTCTTTCTGCGCTTTTTAACAACACTACTCATTCAGATTCAGCCTCCGTTAAAAGATGCATTTTTTTACTATTTGTGGGTAATATCTGTCAAGCAAAAACAGTAAAAATAACGGGACGCGTGATAAGTTTACATAATATATCTTATCAGACGCAATTGATCATTTACGCTAATTCTACCCGCCCTCTTGAGAACCACTGTCCCACTAGCAATTCTTGAGTTGCTTGCCCTTGTTTTTATAAAGGATTTGGTCAGCTATGGAGAGGATATCTTCTGGTTGCATTCCGGGCTTAAAACTGGCGCAGCCGTAGCTAGCCTGGAGTTCACATTCAGCTTCAATGGCGTTTTGGATCCTCTGAGCGATATGCCTTGCCACATCGAGGTCCGCATCTATAAGGATGACTGCGAATTCGTCGCCTCCGTATCGGTAACCTGTATCCACATTTTCACGGATACAGGTGCGAATGATCTTGCCAACTTTTTGAAGTAATTCATCCCCCATGAGATGCCCATAGGTATCATTGTAGGCCTTAAAGTTGTCCAGATCCATTAATATAATGGAGAGAGGATGATTTTGCCTTGCGGCCCTTTGGGTTTCCTCTCTTAGGCGGTTGTAAAAATGGCGCTGGTTAAAAAGGCCTGTGAGGGAATCAGTGATGGACAGCCTGTTGAGTTCCCTCCTGATATTTCTTTCCACTATGGCTCGCTTAACCTTCGCTTCTAGTTCTTCAATGCCGAATGGTTTGTTTATAAAGTCGGTGGCGCCAGCATTTATTACATCTATGTATTTGTAATCTTTGGAATAACCGGTCATTGCGATGATTGAGGTGTCAGGATAGGTGTCCCTTACCCGGTGGATGAGTTCCAGGCCGTCCATTTCTGGCATGTTCATATCCGTAATCACGAAGGTAACTTCCTTGTTTTGAAGTTCTTCAAGGGCCTGCGCTCCACTTTCCGCAGAAAAGGCATTAAAGCCAAGATGATTGAGCATATCGGCCAGTGAATCACGTACGCTCCTTTCATCATCAACGACCAGGATCACTTCTTCGGCATAATTGACATGTTCAGGGTTAGTGTGTACAGGTTCCACGTGTAGTTTACTCCAGCCTATAGGTGATTTGCCGTGCTTCATTGGTTGCTACCTAGAAATTCGCCTGCCAATGAATTTTGATGGCCACGATGAATTAATACTTTAACTAGTTTACCTAACAAATCGTAGTTGCCATCAAAATTAACTATTTTATTTGTTGGGGTCCTACCGGAGAGCTTATCGCCCCTTGCACTGCTGCCTTCCACAAGGACCTCCACGGCCTGTCCTTCGAGGGCGCGATTCTTCTTGAGGGTTATATTCCTTTGAATTTCTTGGAGGACTTGAAGCCTCTCTGATTTCTCCTCCTCTGGGACTTTCTCGCCAAATTTTTCTGCGAGTGTACCTTTTCTATCTGAATATTTAAAGGAAAAAAGTGAATCGAATTCAATAGATGTGATTAAATCCAGAGTCATGTCAAAGTCTTCTTTGGTCTCACCGGGAAAGCCCACCATGACATCACTGCTCAGGGCAATGTCGGGCCTGGTGGCACGCAGTTTTCTGACAAGCTCGAGATATTGCTCTCTAGTGTACTTCCTATTCATCATCTTGAGCACCCTATTGGAGCCGGCTTGAAAGGGCAAATGTATATGGGGACAAAGGTTATCAAGTTCCCCGAAACACCTTATGAGCCGGGGGGAAAGGTCCTTTGGGTGCGAGGTTGTGAACCTGATCCGCTTAAGCCCTGGGATACTCGAGACTTTTGAAAGCAGGCTTGGGAAATCCCAGCCATCATCCCACCTGTAGGAATTAACATTCTGCCCCAAGAGCGTTATCTCCTTCACTCCTTGGTCCACTAGGCCTGTGGCTTCTCTAAGTATGTCCTCTGGGGAGCGCGAGATTTCCCTCCCTCTCACATAGGGGACAATGCAATAGGTACAGAAATTATCACACCCCTGCATTATGGTAATAAAGGCCGATACTTTTCCCCTGTAGAAGCCATTTAGCACCTGGGCAGTTGGGGGCTGAGCATCAAGGTCGGTGGCCACGATTCCTCTTTCACCTCTGAATACGTTGTCCAATATGCCGATGATGTCTTTGATCTGCCTTGGGCCAACGACAAAATCTATCATGGGGAATCTATTGAGAAGTTCTCGGCCTTCCTGTTGTGCAAGACAGCCAAGTACGCCAAAGACGAGCCCAGGCCTGCGTTTCTTAATCTGCAAGATCCTTCCGATAAAGGTCGCGGCCTTGTGTGCTGGTTTCGCCCTGACAGTACATGTATTTAAAAGAACCAAGTCCGCCTCTGCGGCTTTCTGCACAGGAGACATCCCGATCGCCATGAGCCTTTGAGCCACATAGTCCGAATCATACACGTTCATCTGACAGCCCATGGTTTTTATATAAAATGTTTCGGCCAATGTCTGGTTCATGTTTAATATTTTGCCATATTTGTAAATGAAATTGACAGTCCCTCCCCTACGAGGGACTCTAGAATTGACAAGATCAAATCTCTGCATCCTGGCGCAATATGGACTTGGATTGAGCCTGCCTTTGCATCGAGCGTGTGCACCAGGGCCATACCATCATAAGATTCCAGTGTGTTCCTAATGTAGTTTATTTGTTCTTTGTCCACTTGAAGGACTACTTCTTCACATTTGCGATCCATCTCACGTCCTGTGCTGACTAGCCTTTTTGGGCCTTATCATTATATGTGGCTCCTCCCCACATAAGCTTTGTCCTCAGGACTTCAAAAAAATTATAATCAGGCGGTTTGAGTAATACAATCCTCTCATCAGACCTAAAAATTTTTACCATGTCGCCATAATAAAAATTGAACCCTACCTGTCCATCAAAAGTAAGTATGGCAGTCCCTTCGGCCTTTTTGCCTAACTCTATAGTTATTGTGGAAGATTCTGGAACGAGCAGAGGCCTATTGGTAAGGGTAAAGGGGCAAATGGGGGTCAGGATAAAGGTCTCCATGGTCGGGTATAGAATTGGACCGCCAGCGGACAGATTATAGGCAGTGGACCCAGTAGGAGTAGATATGATGAGCCCGTCTGCCCTGAAGGTTGTAAGAAATGTGCCATTTATAGAGACCTTCAAATCTATTATCCTTGCGAGGGTTCTTTTGTTCACCACCACGTCATTCAACACATGGAAACAGCATACCTCTTTACTCTCCCTGACTACCCGCGCCTGAAGCATAATCCTGGGCTCTCTATCCAGTTTTCCTTCTAGCATCATCTCCACTGAGGGGTAAAGCCTGGATAGGGGAATTCCGGTCAGAAAGCCAAGCCCGCCCAGATTCACGCCCAGTATAGGGACTCCGAAGCGTCCGATTCTCCTGGCAGCACCCAAAAGGGTCCCGTCACCGCCCAGTACCACCGCCCAATCCGGTTTCTGCTCTGGTACGGGACACCGGATTTCATGGTCGAATGATGAGACTGCCTCCATTTGTTCGACTGTCGTGTTTATGTCTCTTTTCTCCAACCAGTCTCTAAGCTTGTAGGCCTCGGCTCTTGCCTCCTCATTGTCATGTTTGTGTACAATACTTACGAAAGCGTGTTCTTCCATACGAAAGCTCCTGAGGAAATATCCGGGGATTAAGCGAACAGAGGCACCACCTCAAAGCTGTTGACGTCAATTATCCCGAGATCGGTGATCCTAATCTCAGGTATAACAGGGAGTGCGAGAAATGAAAGGGCCATGAATGGATCTTCCATGGAACAGCCCAGGGATTCAGCAGCCTTGCCAAGTTTGTGCAAAACTGATGCGACTTGTTCTACGGGAGCATCCGACATTAAGCCACATATGGGCAAAGGCAGCCTTTCCATAGGCCGGCCCCCCTGGGTTACAATAAGGCCCCCATCCATATCAACGACTCCGTTTATGGCCGCGGCAATCTCCTTTGAGTCTACTCCTACCGCTACAATGTTATGCGAGTCATGGGCCACAGAAGATGCGATGGCCCCCTTTTTCATTCCAAATCCACGAACCAGGCCAAGGCCTATCCTCCCACTGCCCGTATAACGTTCCACAACAGCTATCTTTAATATATCCTTTTCAAGATCAGATTCAAAGCCCTCTCCCCTAGCCTCAATTTCCTCGACCACTGCCTTGGTCAAGATCTGTCCTTCAATTACCTCTATCACCCTGGCCCTCCTTCTCCCTTTGCAGGGGATAATAAGGTCCTGGGCTGCGACATCTGGGACCTTCATAATCCTGAGTGAGGAAGGATATGCCGGCACTTGTTCCTCTAGAGGCGGAAGCAAGTGGCCATTTTCAACTACAATCTTTCCATCTTTCAATACACCCCACACCTGGAATTGTTTCAGATCACCAAATACGACAATATCAGCCCTGTAGCCAGGTCCGATTGCCCCCCTGTCGTAAAGGCGAAAGAAACTGGCAGGGTTGAAGGTCGCAAGCCTGAGGGCCAGGACGGGATCCATTCCAGCAGACACTGCTCTCCTCAGAATTCTATTCATGTGGCCTTCCTTCAATAGCTCTTGGGGGTGAAGATCATCAGAAACAAAGCAGAATCGTGAAGCGTTGTCATGTCTCACCAAGGGCCCAAGTTCTGCAAGATTCCTGGCAGCCGTGCCCTCCCTAATCATGATAATCATGCCGGCTCTCAGTTTTTCAAGGGCCTCGCGGCGGGTGGTGCATTCATGGTCAGACCTTATCCCCACGCCTATGTATGCCTGCAAGGCTTCCCCGCTGAGGCCAGGGGCATGGCCGTCTATAATCCGCTCAGCAAAAAGCCCTATTTTCTCCATCACTTCTGGGGAACCTGACACCACACCGGGGTAGTTCATAACCTCTGCAAGCCCCAATATCCTTGGATTGTGGGTGAGGCTTTTCAGCTCCGCCGGCCCAAGGCACCCACCCGAGGTCTCGAGGTGTGAGGCAGGGACACAGGAAGGGGCCATAAAAAACGCATCAAGTAGCCCGCAGGCGGTTTCATTGATCATAAAATGTATCCCGTCCATTCCAGCTACGTTCGCTATTTCATGGGGATCAGCAATGATAGTAGTGGTGCCGCATGCCACAAGCGATTGTCCCAGCACCCTCGGGTGGAGCATACTACTTTCCATATGGATATGAGCATCAATAAGCCCTGGTGAGACAAACATTCCCTTGGCGTCCATGACTTTCTTGCCTTGGTAGCCCCTACCCACAGCAGCGATCACGCTTCCACCTATGGCAATATCTGCTTCCATTATCTCGTGGGAGAAGACGTTAATAACCTTTGCGCCCTTAATGACGACATCTGCTGGTCTTTTTTTAGTTGCTATATCAATATATTGACTCAAATTATTCATGTTTTACTTTATAATAATAGTCTTCCACAACGACCCACCTGTCTGGATCTGCTTCAGAGGTTTCAACCCGTATATATCTCATATCGAGCAGTGCAAATTTGTTTTTTAGCGATTCAAGATCAACTGGTTCGAATGCCTTGAGGTTATTATAATAGGCCTGATCGGTAACTGCATTGGATTCGTAATCATCAGGACTGCGCTTAGATATCCTTTCGAGTGCCACCTCAGGCCTGCAATCAGTGTGGATAAGGACGAAGGACATCCCGTTTCTGCTGGCTATTTCAGCAGCCCTTTCACGCAGGGCCTGCTTGATGAATGTAGCATCTAGAATAATTCCCTTACTGCGAGGAGCGAGTTCCTCTGCCTTCTGGAACATAACATCATAGACCTTTAGTCTTTTCTGTATATCAGATGCAATTTTGTTATCAAATATGTCCTCGCCTTTTAGTATTTCTGTTCGAATGATATCAGTTCTAAGGTGCTCGAGCCTGTGGCGTCTGGCAATCAGCGATGCAGCCCATGTCTTGCAAGTGGCAGGCAATCCACACATGACTACCAGGGGCTTCTCAGGAAAATCTACTCCTATGAGTCTTAGAAATAATGCCGATGGGTTAGTCTTTGACATAACGGAAGGCCAGATTAAAGTACTGCCTGGCGGTTGCAATTGCCTTATCTTTCCCCTCTGATGAAATATTGGGATCATCCAGTTGGAAGCTGTTTACTTTTCCCCTGACAAAGGCCCTGTAAACCTTGTAGAAGGTTAGTAGTTGTTCTACATTACCCTCAGAGGCCTCGTGCTTATAATATTTCCAGAACAACCGAGCCTGCTTATCGCCTCCATGGTACTCAAGGTCCATGAGCAGGAATGAGATATCAGCCAGTTGATCTGCATAGCGAAAACGATCATTAAACTCTATGCAATCAAAGATGGAAATCCTGTCCTCCTCAAAGCATATGTGCTCCATGTGGAGATCGCCATGACCGTCCTTTACCTTTCCCTGTTCAATTCTTTTTAGAAACAATTCACTGTGGTGGGAGTAAAAATCATCTGTCCATTGCCTGATGCTCTCGAAGGCATCTCTGTGAATGCAAATTCCCACATAGGGTTCGACCTGGACAAAATTCTCGTCGGTATTGATTTTGAATCGTTCTGGCTGCCCAAACACCTCTATTTCCGGTCCTGTCTCGGCCCTTGAGTGAAATTGAGCCAGCACCTTTGCTAACCGGTTCAGGTGATCATCAGTAAGTAGGCCTTTAGCGAAGAGGTTTTTCATTAAGCCCTCTTCAGGGATCCGTCGCATTTTAACCGCATAGTCTACAATGTCGGAGTGGCACTCATCGCCACTACCCTGCTCTATCCTGTATCGTTTACCATCAAAGCTTATTGCTAGAAGGTCAAGGTATATGTCACGAGACAATCTGCTGTTCAGTTGTATCTCCTTTTCGCAATAATACCTCCTCTTGTCCAGGGTGGAAAAATCCAGAAAACCAAAGTTTACTGGTTTCTTTACCTTGTATACGAACTGGTCTGCCACAAACACCAGAGAGATATGGGTCTGAACAAGGGTTACGCGGCTCGTTGGGTCGGGAAGATTTTCCGGTCTCAGCAAGTCCTTTATCATTGCCTCTTTTTCCACTGCTCCAGTGTCCTCCTATCACTGCTCTCTCTATTACCCACCATTGCATTCTTCACTATTCCATTATTCCTTCCTTCCAATATTCCATCCCCCACTGTTCAGCTTCATAGGAACTCCAACTGCTCCACCACATACTCGGGGACAGCCACGGTGCCTATCTTAACAGGATTTTGATGACAATCAGAGCCACCTGTCACAATGAGCCCGTGGGTGCGTGCAAAGGACTCGTAAGCCTCGATGGTGGCCGAATCGTGCCTGCTGTGCCAGCATTCCAGCCCATCTAGGTACTCGAGCATATCAGACTCAATGATGTGGAGTTGCTGCGAAATATTAGAGGTAAGAGAGGCAAGCGAAGTCCCGTGGGGGTCATTACCATGGGCAAGGACCGCTTTTCCCCCTGCCCTCCTGATTAGATTTGATGCTTCTTCAAGACTCAGGGGAAGTTTAGGTATGTCACACCTTACAAGGTATCTGTCAAATGCTTCCCGCACATCCTTTACAAGACCTTTTTTAACCAGGTATCTGGCGATGTGTGGACGGCCAAACGCCCCGTCCACGCTTTCCTCAATAGCGGCCATGTCTTCGTCGCCTAACGGTGCGGTCCCCTCACTGACAAGCTCAGCATTGACTCGCTCAAGGATAAGCCGGGCCCTTTTCTCTCTGTGCCTGCGAAGCTGCGTTGTCTTTGCTCTGATGGCTTTGTCTTTAGGATTGTATCCGTATCCCAGAAGATCAAGGGAAACGGCCTTGCCCTCACTGTATCGTGGTGTGGAAAACCTGATGTTCAGTTCAACACCTGTGATGTAATGAATGCCATAATCCCGTGCAAGGCTGATCGCTCGGGTCTGACAGTCGACGGAGTCATGGTCAGTTATCGAGAGAAAATCTACCTTGCGCTCATGGGCAATTCGAAAGATTTCATTTAGGGATAGCCGCCCGTCAGAGCAATCCTTTGAGTGAACATGAAGGTCAACTATCATAACCAGTGATGAGTTCCTCGCCCATTTCCAGGGCCCTGTAATTTGGTTCCAATTTTTTCTCCGGAAAGATATTCCCCAGCACGGCTTTGATATCCTCGGCTAACAGTGGAAAAGAATCCACCGCGCATAGAGCCCCAAGCATCACCATGTTAAGCATAATTGGCCCACCAAGTTCTATTGCTATCTGCGTGCCTTCAAGCCAATAGAGTTTCCTACTACACTGCTCCAATACCTCTCTGATCCAAAGCACATCCGGGTACTTTGCATCGCCGGCAATGACATTAAGAGGATAGATGGGCCGGGAATTGACGATGAACAGGGTATCCTCATTGCCGTATTCCTGGGTTATCCTGAGGGCCTCCAATGGTTCAAGCCCTACTATGATGTGGGCCCGATTCGGCGCAATGAGTGGGCTATACCCAGGGTCCTCGGAAAGCCGTATATGGCTCATGACAGCGCCACCTCTTTGGGACAGACCAAAGGTCTCACCAATGCTCACATGCAGCCCCCTGTAAACCGCTGCATTGCCCAAAATCTGTGAGGCGAGCACATTGCCCTGCCCACCTACACCGGTTATTATGAGATTAAGGTCCATATAGCTCTCCTCGCACCTGTCGTTCGTCTCTCTGGAAGACACCATTGGTTGCTTTTAAGGTATCCGTGGGGTCCAGATTCAGTCTCGACTTACTCTCTCGGCTCCTTTTTTATGGCCCCTTGGGGGCATATCTCGGCACAAATTCCACAACCCACACATATCACCTGATCGATCATAGCCTTGCCCCTATCCTTATCCCAGATAAGACCCGGGCACCTGAAAATCCGCGTACAGTATCTACCGCATCCGCAGTCCTCACCTACGCAACGTTCCTGATCCACGTTCATTGTGTAGGGGAATCCGCCTTCTCTTCCTTGCACAAGGGCGCATTTCCTCCGTAACACCATTACCCGGGGGCCACGTTTTTGCATGAGTTCGTATAGTTTTCGGGCCGTCTCTTTCATTTCATAGGGGTCAGCCACGTGGACTTCCAATCCCATTGACTCACAAAGTGCTGCCACGTCTACGGGTTGAGTGGGGTCCCCCATCGCCGTCTTCCCCGTGCCGGGATGGGGCTGAAATCCGGTCATGGCAGTGGCACTGTTGTCTAGGACAACTAGCAGGATATCTGCATTATTGAACCTAGCGTTCACGAGCGCGGGAATGGCGGCGTGAAAGAAAGTGGAGTCTCCACATACAGTAATTACGGGCTGATCAAACCCAAAATTCTGCAATTTTCCGTATCCACAAGCCAGCCCTGCGCCTGATCCCATTGCGTGTACCGATTTGAGCTGGTTAAATCCGGTAGGCCATATAGCCATGCTGTAGCAACCAATGTCCCCTGAGACAAACCCCTCTCTATCGTCCCATGCGAGCGCGGTCTTGATCGCATAAAAGCTACCTCTATGGGGGCAACCGGGGCAAAAACCGAACTCCCTAAGTGGTATCTTTCCCCCTGTCAGAGATTCCACTTTGCTCCTGAAAACGTCTTCCTTCCACTGAAGGCCAAAATACTGGGCCAGAAAGTCTAACAGGTGGGTAGGTGTCAGTTCTCCACAGGCCGGTAAATCTCCGCTTCTTTTTCCGTGATAGATCTTGGCACCTACTTGGGACACATTTGCGGCGGCCAGTGCCATTACGTATGTCTCTATGAAGGGATCTACGTCCTCTGCAAAGAGGATCCTTTTACATTTTCGGAGATGTTCAAGGACAAATTTTCTTGGAATAGGCCAGGTCGTGCCCAACTTTACTATTCCCACTTGCTCGGTCAGGCCCAGTGTTTTAGCGGCATCAAGGGCATAATTTATCGCACACCCTGACCCTATGACCAAGAGTTCTGGATCCTTAGGGCCTTTGTAAAAATTGAAAGGGGATTGCTCGAACAGCTTTTCTGCCTCTCTAAGTTTCTCGTGTCTTGCGTGGTGCTTCGCAATTATAGGGAATGTATGAAAAGGCCTTGTCGTGTCAAATCGGGGGGCTGCGTCGAACTTCCGCAGAGGGCCGACCTCAACGTCTGCCCTGGAGTGGGAAAGTCTAGATACACTCCTTACCATGACTATGTTATTTATCAGCTCAGAGAGCTCAAATGCCCATCTGGTCATATCAAGCGCTTCCTGGGGCGAAGAGGGCTCCAAGAGGGGGATATCAGAAAGAGGTGCAAATGGCCTCGCATCTTCCTCGTTGGTACTGGATATACCTCCAGGATCGTCGCAGGACACGAGAACCAGCCCACCCTTTGTACCCGAGAGGCTCAAGTTGGTAAGGAAGTCAGAGACAACGTTAACACCATTTTGCTTCATGCTGGCAATGGCCCTGCATCCTGCAAATGAGGCGCCGGTTGCTGCCTCGAGAGCCACCTTTTCGTTTACAGACCATTCCACATATATGGGCAGATCTTTGGAGGCTTTTGCCAAGGCTTCGATAATCTCCGAGGAGGGATTCCCGGGATAGCCTGCGGCGAAAATAATCCCTGCCTCCAATGCTCCTCTAGCAATTGCTTCATTTGCCTGGAGAAGCATTTTTATTCCACCCGATCTTTCACTTATCTTACTCATTATCTTCCTCTTGCTTTGCCTTCAGTGCCCTTTTTATCTTGTTTGACGCTGCCTCACTGAGATGATCCAGATTGGCCTGGGGTATCTTTTTCTGTTCAACAAATCCCTCTTCAACAGCCATATTAAAAAGGTCAAGCCCCTTTTCTGTCCGTACAATTACAGTGTTCCAAGACTCCTCCCCCTCGAGCGTACCAACTGATATATCTGCAAACTCAGCCGTCATGTCCTGGCAATACATGCACCCTGGCTGAATAAGCTCCCTCACCTCTGAAAGGGGAAACTCTGTTTTGTGGTCTTCCCACTGCAAGACAAATACCTCAGATGGAGGGGGCGGGATATCATACTTCCTTGGCAGCATGGTCATGCCCTTTGCCTGTAGATAGGAACGAAGGGCCCGGTAATCAAGTGCCCATGTGCAGAAAAGTCCCAGTCTGAGGCTTACCCTGCTTTCCCTTTCCCTGCCATCGGGCTCAGATACGGCCATTCGGGACAAGGCCTCCATCTGGCATGGAAGTCCTACAAAACCCAAAGCCTCTTTTCCTTCCTTTATGGCGATATTTAATCGCTCTAGGGATGAAGAACCATTGTAGCGGGATCCCGCGCAGCGGAGTACCTCCTCCCTATCATTGCACAATGCTCCTCGGGGAAAAAGGTTACCTCCCTTGTCCGTAAGAATGGCGTGGCGGATAATTCCTTTCTCAAGGGCTAGGATCGCAAGAGTCGTTACCACACCACCATACTGGGCCGCGGTACGTATTTCCTCTCTCGTGCTTCTGGCAGCAACAATCATCAGGTATGGTCCCAGGGGTCCCACTGGCTCCGGGATATCATATCTTGTCTCATATAGAGCTGAGCGCTCATAGGGCAAGCGAGGACAAACCTGCACGCATCTCCAGGTAGAGGCATCACATCCATCGCTTACAATTACCTTGCCATCATAATACTGAAAGTAAGGGCACAGGCCTACGCAGCCACCACAACGCACACACAGGCCCTTGCCTATTACTTCTTTGACCAGTTTGGACTGCCCCCCCGATATGGTGTTATTAATGAACATACGGTGTCTCTCCTGTGGAATTGAATTGGGTGCAAGGGTGAGTAACTTCTATCTTATCACTGCAAGACGGTCAAGGTGAAAGGGGAAAAAATGCAACTTGGCGGAGGGCCGATTAGGCATCGTCAGTACGAACTGTAGACTCTCTCTTGTAAATCTTGTAATAGTGGAAAACCTTCCTGACATAGTACCTGGTAGCTCCAATGGGCGGAATGCCCCTGTAACGCCGCACCTTTGTGCTGCCTGCGTTATATGCTGCAAGAGCGAGCCTGACGTTTCCTCCGAAGCGGCGCAACAGACGTTTGAAATACCTCACGCCAGCCTCCACATTATCCTCTGGATCAAATAACTCCTTCACCCCGAGTTCGTGGGCGGTTTTGGGCATTAGTTGCATGAGTCCTATTGCGCCTTTCTTGGATACCGCATTTGGATTGTACCCCGATTCGGCCATAATAATAGCCTTAATCAGCGCCGGGTCAACATTATGCCTCATGGCTACCTGCTCTATTATAATGTGAAGGTGGTCCCTCGACCCGGACTTCTTCTTCATCACGCTTGGCGAGACTTTATTATGAGGCCTTTGGACGGGCCCGCACCCCTCGTCCCCTAGGGCCTGATGTATTTCAGCTATTTGTTTTTGGGTGGCCCTGTGATCAAGTTCCAGGACACTGCGGGGGGTCAGACCTAACGGCGGGCCAATGATCTGTTCAGCATAGGGCTGGGCCTTGCTGGGCTCTGGACTCAAAGTCTTGTCAGAGGCCCCATCCGCGGCAAAAAGTAATAGAACGGCTGATACAAAAAGGACTAAGAGGCCCCTCTTACGGAGCCATATGTGTGGTTTGTCTGCTAATTCCCCTTCCATTTCTACGCCCCTCATTGTCCCAACACTGATTATTTTAGTCATCTCATGCAATTTGTCAATGAACCTCCTCGTTTTATATATAATAGCAGGGGGCGTGCCATGTTGGCCTTGCGATACCGATTTCTAACAATTTGAAATCTATGGTAATTTAGTTAGGTATAAAAATCACTTTGTGATATGGTAATTTTTTCGCTACTCTTAATGGGTAATTTTTTACCAACTATGAAAAACTTTACACGTAAGATTGACTTTTGGGTGTAACTCGCATAATTGGAAGGGCTTAAGTGGGGGATCCAATGATGGAGAAAATTCGCGAGGCAGAGAGGCATATCAGGTCCCGTTTGATGGGATTGAGACCTACCATAGCACTTATCGCCGGAACAGGTCTGGGAGCCGTTTCGGAAAAAGCTAAGTTAAGCGGACGAATCCCCTACTCCCGAATACCTGGTTTCCCCGTTTCAACCACTGAGGGACACAAGGGAATGCTTGCCTTCGGGAGCATCGGGACAAAAGATGTCTTGATTATGGAGGGAAGGTTCCATCTCTATGAAGGTTACAGCGCCCGGGAAATAGCAATTCCCATTCGCGTGATGGCAGTGCTGGGAGTTAAACATCTGATTATCTGTAGTGCTGCTGGTGGATTGAATCCCAGGTTCTGCGTCGGTGATCTAATGCTTGTTGTGGACCACATAAATCTCATGGGAACAAACCCTCTGATGGGACCCAACATGGATGAGTTAGGCCCACGGTTTCCTGACATGACACAGGTATATGACACAAGGCTACTGGCCATTGCGAGAGAGCAGGCCCTAAGACAGGGCATGGCCCTGAGGGAGGGAGTGTACGTGGGAGTGCTGGGCCCTAGCCTGGAGACCCCGGCGGAGACGAGATTTCTGCGAATGATAGGTGCCGACGCAGTGGGCATGTCCACTGTCCCTGAAGTCATTACTGCGGTGCACTGTGGGATAAAAGTTATGGTTATTGCAGTGATTACCAATGTTAATCTGCCCGACTGCATGGAAAAAACCGATATCAAGGACGTAATCAGAGCCGCTGAGCAAGCCAGTTCTCGGCTTGGCTCGCTTTGCGAGGCTGTTGTGGAAAATATTTAATAGATTCTATGAAGCCTGGACACGGAGGTAGGCCTTGAGTTCTGAAGTAACACTTTGCATTTACAACGCCACCATTCTCACAATGGACCCAAACTCCACCATAATCGACAATGGATATGTGAAGGTCTGTGGGGATACAATCGCTGATGTAGGGACAGGGTGTCCTACACTACATGATGGTGCGGTGTGTCTAGATGCCCAGAAAGGGCTGCTTCTTCCCGGTCTCATTAACTGTCATACGCACGTACCAATGACACTTTTCAGGGGGCTTGCCGATGACTTGCCTCTCATGGATTGGCTGACTCATTATATCTTTCCGGTCGAAAAAAAGATGGATGAGGATTTTGTGAAGGTCGGTGCGTTACTTGGTTGTGCAGAGATGATCCTTTCGGGGACCACTACATTCTGTGACATGTACCTGTTTGAGGAGCAAGTAGCGGAGGCAGCCCGAGAATCGGGAATGAGATGTCTAGTTGGCGAGGTGCTGTATGATTTTCCGTCCCCCAATTATGGCCAATTGGATGAGGGGTTTCGCTATACTGAAAAGATGATCCAAAAATGGCAGAACGATCCCTTGGTGTCGGTGGCCGTGGAGCCTCACTCCGTTTTCACCTGCAGCCCTGAGCTGCTGGAAAAGGCCGCAGACCTTGCTTCCAGATATGGGGTACCTCTCATCACTCATCTGGCCGAGACAAAAGACGAGATACACCAGGTGGTAGAGAAATATGGGAAACGCCCCGTTAAACACCTTAGGGCCCTTGGTCTGCTCAATGAAAATCTCATTGCTGACCACTGCGTTCACCTAGAGACAGAAGAACTGGATCTGCTGTATGCAAATGGTGTAAGAGTGGTGCACAGCCCGGAGAGTAATATGAAACTGGCTTCCGGCATCGCACCGGTACCGGAGATGTTGGAAAGAGGGATCGCAGTTGGGATAGGAACAGATGGCTGCGCTTCGAACAACGATCTAGATATGTTTACCGAGATGGACACAACCGCCAAGCTCCACAAGGTAAGCAGGATGAATCCCACCTCCATGGATGCCCTTACCGTGCTTAAGGCAGCCACGGTACAGGGAGCGAAGGTCCTGGGGCTGGAAAGAATTGTTGGTTCCATTGAAAAAGGAAAGAAGGCGGACTTTATCGTGGTAGACACCCATAAACCCCACCTTACCCCAATGTATAACCCCTATTCCCACATTGTTTATGCTGCAAAAGGCAGCGATGTCCGCCATACAATTATAAATGGAAAGTTGGTGATGGAAGATAGGAACTTGCTTACCCTCAATCTCCCTGAGATCCTCACCCGTGCAAAGCATAAAGCGCAGCTCGTGAGAGGCTGGGTAGGCAAGGGATCATGATGTCTATCAGTTTCCCGAGAGGCATTTATCCATGCAATTTGTGGCGCTTGGAAGCAGACTCTTGGGGGTACCTGAGGTTTTGACCCTGGGAGTAAGACCTAATTTTTTGGATTATACTCCACAGCAGAGGGCTCTGATTACGAGTTCAGAAGTTGTATTATTCCCCACTCTAAATTATGCTCAATTCTTGTCAACCATTGGCAGCAGAATTTTCCCCAGTCTTGAAACCTATCTTTACGCGGATGATAAGACCAAGCAGACCACGTTGTTTCACATGCTTGGTATTCCCCACCCCAGGACCAGGGTGTACTACCATCTTCATTTCCATGAGATATTAAATGATTTTACATTTCCTTTCGTGGCAAAGCTCCCACGGTTATCGGCCAGAGGAAGAGGTGTTTTCAAGATAGAATGCCATGAGGACCTGGAATCATACCTGCGGCTTACCAATGTGGCATATATACAGGAATATCTTCCGCACGATCGCGATCTTCGCGTCATTTTGGTTAACTACAAGGTTATTCTTGCCTACTGGAGGATCGCGGCCGCGGGATCATTTAAGACCAATATAGCGCAGGGAGGGGAGATCAATTTTGACAATATTCCGCCCGAAGCCCTTGAGATTGCCCGGCATGCAGCCAAGATGTGCAGGTTCAATGATGTTGGGCTTGATCTTATCTTTTCCAGGGGCCGATGGCATGTAATTGAGGCGAATATGAAATATGGGAGAAAAGGCCTGAGGCTAAAAGGGCTAAATCTTAAGGAAATTTTTCGGGGCATCCTTTTGTCGGGTGAACTTCTGCGATGAACGTAACGAGAAAAAAAATAATACTAAGCCTCCTTGTTGTCCTGATCCTTACACCGTGCGTGTTCTTTACGCTCCTGTACATGGAAGTAACTAAGGATGCTTCGACCAGGATCAAGAAAGGGATCATTCTTCAGGTAATTAACTCGGAAAGTCCTGTTTACTACGACGACGGTGTAACACCCATCGGGGTGTTTTTTGAAAAAACACACCGCAAGTATGTTCCATATAAAGAAATCCCCAAGACCTTTATTAAGGCGCTGGTGGCCGCTGAAGATAAGAATTTCTTTCATCACCATGGTGTCGATTTTAAGGCAATTCTGAGGGCGCTTTTTGTTAATCTGAAAGCGGGCAGGGTAGTCCAGGGAGGCAGCACCCTTACACAGCAAACTGCCAAGAATATTTTCAAACGACAGAGAAGGTCGTTGATGGCTAAGCTGAAAGAGCTTATCCAGGCGTTCTTGCTGGAGCGATACTACACAAAGCAAGAGATCCTTGAAATGTATGTGAACCAATTCTTTGTGGCAGGATACGGAAAGGGCCTGGGGATTGCTGCTAAGTATTTTTTCAACAAAGATGTCAAGGACCTGAATCTGGTAGAGTGTGCATTCATAGCGGGATCCGTGCAGGCGCCAAATCGGTATAATCCATTTACAAAAAAGACAGAGGCTGAACGTAAGAGAGCCATCGAGTTGGCCAATGAACGAAAGAACTACGTCCTCAAGAACATGTTCAAACTTCATTTTATCTCGCAACAGGAATACCTGAAAGCCAGGGCGCAACCTGTCCCCTTCCGAAAAGGGACCATTAGTTACCGACTCAATGTTGTCTTGGATTACGTGAGAGAACAACTTGATTCTCCCTATTTCCAGAAGATGTTTCACCAGATGGGGATTGAGAACATAGCAACATCTGGCATAAAAATTTACACCTCTATAAACAAAGATATTCAGGAAGCAGCACTGCAGAGCCTGAGGGTGCGGCTCCCTTATATGGATGTACTATTAAACGGGTACTTAAAGGCCTCGAACCAAGACCTCCCTAAGGTAGAAGCTGTATTTCGAAAGGCTCGAAATGCTATTCCCTTTTTGGCCAAAGTAACTCATGTGGACGCGGATAATCCTGCCGCATGCCTCGTGGTGAGCTGGAAAGAGGGGGGCGGAGTGATAAGCTACGAAGGAGTGAGACCGCTCGCTGAGGCATGGTTAAAATGGAAAGCGGGATCCTGGGCTCAATTGGATGCCGACAGGTTACGCGCATTTCTGAAGAGGTTCCATCAAGGGGATCTGATTTGGGTTCAGTTCGTTAATAAACTTTTTAGAGGACCGCAAAAAAAACTCGTACTTACAACCCTTCCCCGACTCAATGGTGCAATTGTTGTACTGCATAATGGCATGGTCAAGGCAATGGTTGGGGGGTTCTACAACCGCTTCTTTAACAGGGCAGTGGATGCGAAAAGGCAGTTGGGCTCCATCTTCAAGCCTATCGTCTATACGGCAGCACTCCAACTTAAATGGAGCAATCTTGATAAACTGCCAA
>CAZAKC010000037.1:0-19902 GCA_964485655.1 uncultured Desulfobacteraceae bacterium | reverse complement strand
AATGGGTCCGCAATCCAATGGTCATAACCGACAAATGGGTTGAGGATGGAGAGATTGTATACGGGGAATATAAGAAAGGTGATGAATTAAAAGAAGCCCGGGAGTTTGTGAAAAAACACCAACCAAACGCTGACTTTGAGCTGCTGGACAAAGAGGTGAATAAGGTGGTCTGGACCTTTGCAAACCTCTTCCCTGGCTGTCTGATTGAGTCAATAGATTCTGTAAGGCAAAAGAAAAAATTCTTCTGGGATCTCTCAAAGAACTCCCATCGTCACTGGTTGGCCGCCAATATGTCTGGTGAGGCGTTCCTGGGCTTCGGTGCCTTTAACACAAGAAAATTGACAGGTAAAGACACCATTGATTTCCTTAAGTTCCGCCAAAATATAGCCGCTGCAAGGACATGGGACATGGATATGTTTGCTGAGGTCATGCCAAAGCCCAAAGAGTAATAACTGGCACTGGAGACCCATGCAAAAGGCATCGTGAAACTCTGGCATGGGTCTCCTAGTTTACGGATAAAAGGAGTGGTGAGCTGTGAGCTATAATTTTATCAAGACGGAGTTTAGTGAAGGGTTGGGCAAGATCATCCTCAACAGGCCCCAATTAAATATCCTTAATATCGCCATGATGGAGGAAATCAACAATGCCCTCGAATCATTTCAAGGGAACAGGGACTTAAAGGTCTTGCTTTTTGGGGCAGAAGGAAAGTGCTTTTCTGCAGGAGTAGATGTGGGAGAGCATATGGGAGATCTGGCACCCAAAATGATAGAGGTCTTTCACCGTATGTTCAGGCTTATGGACAAGCTCGGTGCGGTGACAGTGGCCTCTGTCCTCAGTTCTTGCCTCGGTGGGGGCTGTGAATTGGCCATCTTCTGTGATCTTGTCATAGCAGCAGACAATGCCAAATTGGGCCAGCCCGAGATTCAGGTGGGTGTCTTTCCCCCGATAGCAGCGCAAATCATGCCTCGCATCATTGGGAGGAAGGCAGCCATGGAGTTGATCCTCTCGGGCAGGATAATAACTGCCCAAGAGGCCCTGCAACTAGGGCTGGTAAACAAGGTAGTGCCCAAAGAGGAGTTGGAGACCGAAACACAACAATTCATCAAGCCTTACCTAAAACTGAGCGCCGAGGTGCTCAGGATTACCAAGAAGGCGGTTGTAAAAGGGCTGATGGACGATATGGAGCCATCGCTCAAGGTTATAGAAGACATATACCTCAACGAGTTAATGAAAACCCAAGATGCAAATGAGGGCCTTAAGGCCTTTCTGGAAAAAAGAAAGCCGGTGTGGAAAAACAAGTAGCGTAAACTCCAAGCCTTTTGGATACTTGACAACCCGCCAATGAACTGTGGCGGGTTGTTTTGACATCTGGAATCGTACTACTGGAATCGGCCGCTAATCCCTCTTTACATGCTCTTCTATGAACTTAGCAACGTCCTTAGTATTGGTGCCGGGGCCGAATATCTCTGCAATCCCACATTCTTTTAACTTGGGGATATCTTCATCGGGAATTATACCACCCCCAAGGACGAGTATATCATTAACTCCTCTTTCCCTTAACAGCTCCATCACTCGCGGAAAGTGGTAATCATGGGCTCCAGATAAGATACTCATCGCTATAACGTCAACATCCTCTTGTATAGCAGCTTCCACTATCTGCTCCGGGGTCTGCCTCAACCCCGTGTAAATCACCTCCATCCCGGCATCCATTAAGGCACTTGCCAATACTTTTATGCCTCTGTCATGTCCGTCCAGGCCAGGCTTAGCTGCTAGCACGCGAATTTTCTTTTGCTCGCCCATATCCTGTATCACCTCCTGCAAAAGCGCTTATTATCTTATCACGAGAGAACTGTGCTGGGCTGGTACTCCCCAAAGACCCCCCTCAAGACATCGCAAATTTCTCCCAATGTGGCATAGGACTTGACCGCGTCAAGAATGGGAGGCATGAGGTTATCTGTCCCTTCTGCCGCCTTTTTGAGAGCATCCAGGCTGACTCTGACTTTTTCCCCGTCCCTTTCGGCCCTCAAGGCCTTCAACTTCTCGATCTGTGCAACTCTTACTGCAGGGTCAACCCTTAAGAGATTTGTAGGTCTCTCTTCCTCGACCTGAAATCTGTTCACCCCCACGACCGTTCGGTCACCCGACTCGATTTCCATCTGATATCGATAAGCGCTCTCTTGGATCTCTTTCTGGATATATCCCCTTTCTATCGCGGTTACTGCCCCTCCCATTTCATCTATTTTTTGTATATACTCCTGCGCTCTTCCATAGATCTCTCTCGTCAAGGTCTCCACATAGTATGCGCCACCCAAAGGGTCGACCGTGTCCGCCACACCTGTCTCATATGCAATGAGCTGTTGTGTTCTCAATGCTACTTGAACAGCCTGCTCAGAAGGCAGGCAAAGGGCTTCATCCATCGAATTGGTGTGAAGGGATTGTGTTCCGCCTAAGACTGCCGACAGGGCTTGAAATGCTACCCGTACAATATTGTTCATGGGCTGTTGTGCGGTGAGAGTACATCCTGCAGTCTGTGTGTGAAACCGTATCATCATGGATAGAGGGTTTTTTGCTCCGAATCGCTCCCTCATTATGTTGGCCCAAAGTCTTCTTGCTGCCCGGTACTTGGCAACCTCCTCGAAAAAATCCAAATGCGCATTAAAAAAGAAGGACAGCCGCGGTGCAAACTTGTCCACATCAAGTCCTGCGTCAATTGAAGCTTTCACATATGCGATGCCGTTGGCCAGCGTGAAGGCTACCTCCTGTACAGCGGTGGAACCTGCTTCCCTGATATGATAACCGCTTATACTGATGGTGTTCCACAGGGGAACCTTTTCAGCACAGTAAGAAAATATGTCGGTTATGATTCTCATGGATGGTTTTGGTGGAAAGATATATGTCCCCCTGGAGGAATACTCCTTTAAGATATCGTTCTGGATTGTTCCCCTCAATTTATCTGAATTTACTCCCTGTTTTTCAGCCACAGCTATATACATTGCAAGGAGTACCGCCGCAGGTGCATTTATGGTCATGGAAGTGCTGACCTTGTCTAACGGAATGCCATCAAACAGTGTTTCCATATCCTTTAGTGAATCAATAGCCACTCCTACTTTGCCGACCTCCCCTATCGCCATCTCATGATCTGAGTCGTATCCGATCTGCGTAGGGAGATCAAAGGCCACCGACAGACCTGTCTGGCCCTGTTCCAGTAAGAACCGGTAGCGTCTGTTGGACTCTTCGGCTGTGGCAAACCCCGCATATTGTCTCATTGTCCAGTATCGGCCCCGGTACATTGTAGGCTGTACCCCTCTCGTAAAGGGATATTCAGATGGAAAGCCCAGCTCACCTAGATACGCCTCATTATCAAAGTCAAGCGGGGTGTAAAGTCTCTTAATGGGTATACCCGAGGTGTTGGCAAACTCGCTCTTCCTCTCAGGATGCTTCTTTATCTTTTCCGAGACTTCCTTATTCCACCGATCAAGTTCTTTTTGAATCATATCAAGGTAACTTTTCTGTTCCATGAGCATCCTCCTCCTCATAGCGATTCACCGCTTGCTGTCTGCGCAGCATCAATGATTACCATTTTTGACCAAATTTTGAAACACAGAAACGCCTCAAACATAACCAGCCGCTTTAAAGCTATTTTTCTACTTGACATGAGAATGTAGCTGCATTATAGCTATGTCGCTTTTCTACTTATAATAGTAAACCCTGGAAGCTGATCATATAAGGGAGTTGAAAAGATGACTTTTAATCAGATCTTGGACTTATTGCGTGGAGTTATGCAGACCACCGGGGTGTTCAACTTTGACCCAAAGGTCATGGTGATGTGGGCGATCGCCGCCTTTTTTATTTACCTCGCCATTGCCAAGAATTATGAACCCCTTTTGTTGCTGCCTATTGGATTTGGAATATTTATAGTTAACTTTCCGCTCGTCCCGATGATGGGCTATGAACATGGACGGCCACAACTGCTTCAGTTTTTCTACCACTATGGCCTTGAATGGGAAATTATTCCTTGCGTGATCTTTCTTGGCCTTGGGGCGATGACGGACTTTGGTCCCCTGATTGCCAATCCCAAGACACTTCTTATCGGGGCGGGTGCTCAGTTAGGAGTGTTCGTCACATTCACTGGTACAGTTCTGGCTGGCTTTACCCTCAAAGAAGCCGCATCAGTTGGGATTATAGGAGGCGCGGATGGACCCACGACCGTGTATCTGACCACGCTTCTGGCCCCACAGCTCCTGGGCGCAAACGCTCTTGCGGCTTACTCCTATATGGCAATGGTACCAATAATACAGCCTCCCATCATGCGCTTGATGACAACTAAAAAGGAGCGGTTGATCCGTATGCGCCAGCTAAGGCCTGTATCAAAGCGCGAAAAAATCTTATTTCCTATGGTTACAGCCGGCATAATAGCCCTGCTGGTGCCCTCAGTGATTCCTCTTATGGGAATGTTTATGCTGGGCAACCTGATGAAGGAAAGCGGTGTGGTCTCCAGGCTCACGGAAACAGCTCAGGGATCGCTGATGAATATCGTAACTATATTTTTAGGGGTTTCTGTGGGGGCCACCATGTATGCAGATAAGTTTCTTAGCTGGAAGCCGCTCCTCATTTTTGGCCTTGGTCTCCTGGATTTCGCTGTCTGTACAGCAGGTGGTATCCTTACCGTCAAGGTGATGAATCTTTTCTTGAAAGAGAAAATAAACCCATTGATCGGATCTGCCGGCGTTTCAGCCGTTCCAATGGCAGCTCGTGTTTCCCAAATGGAAGGAATGAGGGAGGATAAAACAAACTTCCTCCTCATGCATGCCATGGGGCCTAACCTAGCTGGTGTGATAGGGTCTGCTGCTGCAGCCGGCATGTTCATTGCCATGTTTAAGTAAGAATTTAAACCATTTTTCATACAGAGTAAAACGAGGGTAAATAATGAAACGTGTCATAGTAATATTGTTTGTGCTTGTGTTTCTGGTCCCATCCGCGGTTTTGGCCACGGAAAATTTCCTCGGGATCCCCGTTTTTCCCGGTGCGAAAGTTACCAAAAAGACCAAGGGAAGGCTCGAGGCTGTCGTATCCCGATCACATGAGCAGGTATTCGACTTTTATAAGCAGTTCCTCAAGGGATTGAAAGATGTGCGGTTCAGAGAATGGAAAACGGCTAGCTACATCGAGGATGATGGCAACAGACCATGGCATTCGATCACCATATCGAAGGGCGGGGCAAATACAACAGTAATAGTAATCATGAAGGATAATTGGACGTGGATTATGGGGACCCTGTTTCTCAGGTTCATTGGGGTGTTTGTTGTGCTTATGGTGCTATTTATAGCCCTGTCAGTCTCTGGAGGCATCATCTCAAGGATAGTCGGGCCAGAGGACCAAAAAAAGGATAAGGCCTGATAAATACAGTTGACTACAAAGCCTGCTGCCTGGCTTCATTGGGCAACAGGCTTTTTTAGTGGCATTTATTAGAGGGGGATGTTTCCGTGCCTTTTATGGGGAATACTGTCTTCTTTGGTCAGTAGCATCATCAATGCCCTGATGAGTTTTGGTCTGGTGTCCTGGGGAAAAATGATCTCGTCAATATAGCCAAGTTCAGCCGCTTTAAAAGGGCTAGCAAAGTTGCTTCTATATTCTTCCACTAGTTTTTTCCGGGTTTCCTCCGGATTATCTGAGGCTGCAATTTCTTTCCTGAAGATTATATTGACCGCACCCTCTGGTCCCATCACAGCGATTTCGGCAGTGGGGTATGCATAGTTGATATCCCCCCCATGATGTTTGCTGGACATAACGTCATAAGCACCACCATAAGCCTTTCGCGTGATGACCGTAATTTTTGGCACGGTGGCCTCGCAGTATGCATAGATTATTTTTGCCCCGTGCTTGATGATTCCACCATGTTCCTGTCCCACACCCGGCAGAAACCCCGGGACGTCTACAAAAGTGACCAGTGGAATATTAAAACAATCGCATGTCCTAACAAATCGTGCACACTTTATTGAGGCGTCAATATCAAGACACCCAGCCAGGAACCTCGGCTGATTCGCCACAATCCCCACCACATATCCATTAAGGCGCCCAAAACCCACAACCATATTAGTAGCGTAGCGCTCATGTACCTCAACAAATTCGTTGTTGTCCAGAACCGTCCTTATAATCTCCTTGATATCATACGGCAATTTAGGATTGGTGGGAACCACCTTGTTCAGAGAGGGATCAGTGCGATCCGGGTCGTCCGTGCATTCCACTTTAGGTGGGCTCTGCTTGTAGTTCTGGGGCAAAAAGCTGAGCAATTGCTTCACCCGCTCCAGCGCAGCCTTGTCATCATCTTCGGCAAAGTGAGCCACTCCGCTTTTGGTATTATGCGCAATGGCTCCTCCAAGCTCCTCGGGAGTCACCTCCTCGTGCGTAACAGCCTTTATGACCTGCGGGCCGGTAATAAACATATTGCTGGTCTTCTTCACCATGATAATGAAATCAGTAAGTGCGGGTGAATAGACTGCTCCCCCAGCACAAGGTCCCATAATAACGGAAATCTGAGGGACTACTCCAGATGCCCACACATTTCGCTTAAATATCTCTCCGTAGCTCCCAAGACTGACAACTCCTTCTTGAATCCTCGCTCCCCCAGAGTCGTTCAATCCTATAATTGGGGCGCCGTTTTTCATTGCAAGATCCATTATCTTGCAAACCTTTTGTCCAAAGGGTCCGCTGAGTGACCCACCAAACACAGTAAAATCCTGTGAGAAAACAAAGACGAGCCTACCGTTTATAGTCCCGTATCCGGTTACCACGCCATCGCCCGGGATCTTCTTCTTGTCCATCCCAAAGTCGTGACATTGGTGGACCACAAACTTGTCAATCTCCTGGAAGCTGCCCTTGTCAAGGAGATAATCTATCCTCTCACGAGCTGTCATTTTGCCTTTTGCATGCTGCTGTGCTATACGTTCCTCACCGCCTCCAAGCTCGGCCTCTCGATTTCGGCGTTCAAGCTCCCTTATTTTGTCTTCGGTATCCATGAAGCGATCTCCATTGCACAGAATAGTCTTAGCCAGGCAAAAAACAGGGGCCATCAGGCCCCTCCTCTCTCCACCCTTACTCCAGCACAATCAACACGGCATCGGCCTCAACCGCATCACCTTTTCCGCATTTGATTTCCTTTACTGTGCCCGAGGCCGTGGCAACTATCGGCAGTTCCATCTTCATGGCCTCGATGATGATCACCTCGTCACCTTCATTCACGGAGTCACCGGGATTAACTTTGATGTCAATAACCTTTCCACCCATTGGAGCAGTAATCTCACTCACAGCCAAATACCTCCTCGTTCTTTATTCTTTGTTTACCGTTATTCGCGAGGAATAACAAACTTGTCTAAACCTTGACATTCTTGTCGCAAAACTGCTTTATAACATCCGTCTGCCACTATTTGTCAAGAACAATGTTGTCAAACTCCTAACCTTGACACATGGAAACAAATTTCTTACTCTTGGATGCCACTCTAAACATTGTTGCACAAAATGCTAAAGATCGCCCTGGGTCATGCCGATCAACCAACTAGACCTGTCTAACCAAGTATCCATTGTGAAACGCAGGCCGTGCCGGGTTGCGTTGGCACCAGGCTAGAGGAGGATAATAATGCCTGTTTACAAATGGGTCGCTGTGACCAAAAGGGGGCGAACCCTCAAGGGAGAAATCGAGGCCGCAGATGAAAAAATTGCCCGTCTCCAGCTAAAAAGGCGTAACCTAACAGTCAAGAAAATAAAACAAAAGCCCAAGGACCTGTTCGAAAACATATCTTTTCTTCAGCCGAAAGTTACCAAGAAAGATATCGTCGTCTTTACAAGGCAATTTTCCACTATGATTGATGCTGGCCTACCCCTGGTTCAAGGCCTGACAATTCTTGCGGAACAGTCGGATAACAAGACGTTTAAAAACATCTTGAAACAGGTTACAAAGGATGTGGAAGGAGGGTCTACCCTTGCCGAGGCCCTTAAAAAGCACCCCAAAGTCTTTGATGACCTTTTTGTAAACCTGGTGGCAGCAGGCGAAGTTGGTGGTATCCTAGATACAATCTTGCAAAGGCTTGCTGCGTATATCGAAAAAGCGGAAAAGCTGAGGTCAAAAATCAAAGGGGCAATGACATATCCCATCGTGGTTATGTGTATAGCCGTTTTGGTAATAGCGGTAATCCTTATCTTTGTCATACCCGTTTTCGAGGACATGTTTGCCAGTGTGGGCTCCGCCCTTCCAGCCCCTACCCAGCTTGTTGTCAACCTGAGCCGCTTTGTTAAAGGCAATATCCTTTACATTATTGGGGCCCTCGTGGCCATGTTCTGGGGATTCAGGGCATATCGCAAGTCAGAAAAGGGCCACAAACAGACCGATGCGCTTTTTCTGAAGCTTCCAATCTTTGGCCCCTTGCTGAAAAAGGTTGCGGTTGCCCGTTTCACCAGAACTCTGGGCACAATGATCAGCAGTGGCGTACCGATTCTTGATGCCTTAGAGATCGTTGCCAAAACATCAGGGAATAAGGTACTTGAAGAAGTGATCCTCGAGGTGAGAGGATCTATTGCAGAAGGCCAGACTATCGCTGAACCGCTGAGTCAAACGGACATATTCCCTAGCATGGTTATCCAGATGATATCTGTAGGTGAGGCCACTGGATCTTTGGATACCATGCTTGAAAAGATAGCTGACTTTTATGATGATGAGGTCGACACAGCCGTAGAGGCCCTCACATCAATGTTAGAGCCTATGCTAATGGTGTTCCTGGGCGGTTCTATAGGCGGGCTCGTTATTGCCATGTACCTCCCCATATTTAAAATGGCTGGTGCCCTTGCAGGCTAAAGCCTGTAATGAAAATCAAGCAATTAAAACCTCCTGTGACGGAACTGGACGCTGGGCTGCGGACCCTTATGTTCGTAAGGGTCCTGTTTGTATCCATACTTCTGGATGCCGGTCTCTTCATAAACATCAATGAAACGGAGACCTATTTCGGTCCTGTCCAGACGATTCACTTTTCCCTCCTGGGATCTATCTATTTTCTCAGTATCATATACCTGATCCTCTTTAGAATGGGTAAGGCCCGGCTGGCTTTGGCATATTTCCAACTAACGGCCGATGCGCTGTTCGCCGCGCTGATCATGACTGTTACAGGCGGAATCCACAGTGTTTTCTCCCTCTTTTTTGTGCTCGTTATTATAACAGCAGCAATTTTGCTGTATCGTAGCGGTGGGCTCATCATAGCGACTGTATCCTCGGTTCTGTACGGTAGCGTTGTAGCACTTCACTACTGGAATATATGGCAGTCATGGGAACTAATTTCCGCCCCGCCAAGGACAATACCTGGAACCGGTGTGCTCTACCTCGCATTCGTCAATATCCTGGCATTTTACGTAGTAGCCTTCCTCACCAGTTATCTATCGGAGATGGCCAGGAAGAGCAAGACAGAGTTGGACGCCAGGCAGGAAGACCTCCATCAACTGGAGTCTTTGACCGACGGCATAATTAAAAGTATCAATTCTGGTGTGGTAGCTCTGGATCATAATGGGAAAGTTGTATTGTTCAATCCCGCCTCTGAGACTATATTCCATACGAGGGCCAGTCAGGCTATTGGTAAAAATCTGACTGAAGTCATACCTTGGCTTGATCAGTCACCAGGCACTGAAGGCAAAACCGTTGTGGGAAATTTTGGGGATTATTCAAAACTCAGAGATCTCTCTTTCCAGGACAAAACGGGCACCACGGTGCACCTGCGCTACTCTATCTCTCCCTTGAGATTGTCCTCAAGAGGAGCTTTTGGTCAGATAATAGTTGTGCAGGACATCACGGAAATAAGAAAGATTGAAGAGGAGATGGAAAAAGTACGAAGCCTGGCACTTATTGGTGAACTCGCAGCGGGTATTGCCCATGAAATCAGGAACCCAATGGCCTCTATCAGCGGCTCGATCCAGATGCTCAAGGAAGAGTTGTCAGATAACCAGATGCACAGCCGGTTGGTAGACATAGTTCTTAAAGAGATTAATAGGCTCAACCAGCTTGTAAGTGATTTTCTAGTTTTTGCGAGACCCAGGAGACCCAGTATGGAGAAATTTGATTTCAACAAACTTGTGAGAGAAACGCTGGAGCTGTTCACCCACACTCCACACTGGGTATCCAAGATCAATATCCACTCACGGCTGGATGCAAACCTGCCAGTGAACTCTGATCCCCAGCTAGCCAAGCAGGTCCTTTGGAACCTTCTTAGAAATGCATGCGAGGCAATGCCAAGCGGAGGTGACTTACACATCTACACCTCTGTTTCAAGCAATGGAGATGGGCAGTCCATAATAGCTCTTGAAGTCAGGGATACGGGCCCTGGCCTGACTCAAACCAACGCCGAAACCATATTCAGACCCTTTTTTACTACAAAAAAAGATGGGTCAGGGCTGGGGCTCGCCATAGTCAAGCGTGTTGTGGAGGTCCTTGGGGGACACATCAGTGGTGAGAATCACCCCGATGGAGGCGCATGCTTCAGAGTTACCATACCCTCAAGTGGACAAGGCACCCCGTAGGTTCAATCTCTTTGCCTTCTACCATACAAAATTCCAATGCATCTGTCCTAGCTTTGCATGGGCAAGAGGGGCCGGGATTTTCCCCTCCCCTCCCTCCCCACTAAGAGGCCAATTCTGGGAAGATATGATGTATCCAGGTGAATATTGACGCAGGGGAGGAAAAATGCAATTGTTTATTTGGCAACAACTCGAGGGAAAAGCTATGGATATAACAACACACCCCTGGTTTTCTAGGATACGGCGCCCCAGTCGTTACCTGGACCTGGAAATAGGCTCTGTGAGAAAAGACCACCGGACCGTAGAGGTCACTATTGCTCTGGCATTTCCCGATGTCTACGAAGTGGGAATGTCTCACGTCGGTCTCAGGATCCTTTACCATGTTCTCAATGAAAAGGAGTGGATAGCTGCCGAGAGAGTGTTTGCTCCTTGGACAGACCTGGAAACAGAGCTTCGCGCAAATGCTATCGCTCTTTGCTCCCTGGAAACCAATACACCATTGAAGTCCTTTGATGTGGTTGGGTTCAGCCTCCAGCACGAGCTATGCAACACAAACGTAGTAAATATGCTGGACCTTGCTCAGATCCCTTTCAAGGCATCGGACAGAAAAGAAAGCGATCCGCTTGTTATCGCAGGCGGGCCTGCATGCTTCAATCCTGAGCCTGTTGCGGATTTTTTTGACTTCCTGGTCATTGGCGACGGAGAGGAAGTCATCATTCACATCTGTAACCTTATCAGGGACTGGAAAAGGCAACAATCCTCCAAAAGGGAATTGCTGGAGGAACTGCGCAGGGTGCGTGGGATTTACATTCCTTCGTTTTTTGAGCCGGATTTTGCTCCCGATGGTAAGATTATCTCTATGCGTCCATTGTATGAGGACTACACCAAGGTCCTTAAGACTAAGCCCGTAGACCTTAATTCTTACCCTCCGTTTTATACACAGATAATCCCTTACACGGAACTTGTTCATGATAGACTCTCCGTGGAAGTAGCCAGGGGCTGCGGGCGAGGATGCAGATTCTGTCAGGCAGGCTTTATCTATAGACCTGTAAGGGAAAGAGACCCCCTTCACATAGCAAAGCAGGCCGATGTAGCCCTCAGATCAACGGGGTATGATGACCTTTCGCTTCTGTCTCTAAGCACAGGAGATTACACTGCCATAGAAAAACTCCTCACCGTATTGATGGATCAACAGCAAAAGGAAAAAATAGCTATCAGCCTCCCTTCACTTCGAATCGATTCGCTAAAGGGTAGCCTCCTGGAGCAAATCCGGCGGGTTAGAAAAACGGGCTTTACCCTGGCTGTTGAGGCAGGTAATGACAAATTGAGGGCGATGATTAACAAGGGGCTGACAGAAGCCGAGATAATTTCGACAGCAAGAACTGTCTTTAAGGCGGGGTGGAATCTGATCAAGCTTTATTTCATGGTGGGGCTGCCTTTTGAGCAAGATCAAGATGTACAGGACATTGTGAAGCTCGTCAAAAAATTATTGAAGCTCTCACCCAAAAAAGGGAAAAAGGCCCATCTGAATGTAAGCGTCGCAACATTCGTTCCCAAAGCCCACACCCCTTTCATGTGGACCGGGCAAATCCCCCTTAAGGAGGCTAAAAGGCGCATAGGCATGGTTAGGGAAGAGCTGAAGGGAACAAGGGCTAGGGTAAAATGGAACCAGCCAGAGATGAGCTGGCTGGAAGGAATATTCTCCAGGGGCGACCGACGACTCTCAAATGTCGTCTTGCAGGCGTGGTCCCGGGGTGCTAGATTCGACGCGTGGGCCGAGCACTTTAATCTTGGTCTCTGGCGACAAGCCCTCTCATCTTGCACTCTTGATCCTGATTTCTATCTCATCAGGGAAAGAGACCACGAAGAAATTCTTCCCTGGGATCACATTAGCGCTGGAGTTACCAAAGACTACCTCTTGAAAGAGTGGGAAAAAGCGAAACTCTGTCACTCCACACCTGACTGCAGAGTGAAATGCTCTGACTGCGGTGTCTGTGATCACAAGCGCATCAGCCCCGTTCTGGTCCAAGAAACCTTTAAGTATGAGCCCTCTTTTTCGCACGAAGGTAGCCTACCTAAAGTCCCATCACCGAAAAAATATAGATTGACTTTCACCAAGCTTGGACCAATGCGGTTTCTATCACACCTGGAATTAGTGAAGCTCATGTCAAGGGCCTTGCGCAGGGCTGCCGTTCCCATGGCCTACTCGAAAGGCTTCCACCCAATGCCGAAAATGTCCTTCGCCTCTGCGTTGCCAGTTGGGACGGAGAGCAATGTGGAAGTGCTTGAAGTGGAGACCATCATCCCTGTTAGCCCCTTAGAGATAATTAAGAAGCTCAATGCCCAATTACCCCCTGGTATCAAGGTGACCATGGTTGAGGAGGTTGATCCTACTCGCAAGGCACCACAGATAAGAGCAGCTACATATATTGTGAAGGCCGCAAAGGGTATACAATTCGATCCTCAAGTACTGTGGAACTTCCACCAGAAAAGTGAATTTCTTTTAACTAAGCGGTCAAAAAAAGGGGATAGTACGGTCAACCTCAAACACTTTGTCAAGGGCATGGAACCGTTGGACCCCCATGCAGTCAAACTTACTGTTAGATATGCAAATTCGGGCCCTCACCTGAGGCCTGAGGAGATCATACAAACAGTGTTTTCTTTAGACACCGTGAGCGTCTCTGGGTTGCGCGTAAGAAAAATAGAGCAAAGTATCGAGTAACAACTTTATAATCAAAGCCCGCCCTGGGAGCTACTGGCCTGTTATCTGTGTTCTTTGTGGACTTCTAAGTTTTGCCCTAAGGAGGATTTGATCGTGTCAACAGACCTGATAATCAATGCCAGACCTTATGAAACTCGTGTTGCCCTTGTTGAAAACGGAGTCGTGGCAGAACTTCACATAGAGCGACGCACAGGGCAAGAACTCGTGGGCAACATTTACAGGGGTAGAATCGTTAGGGTCCTGCCTGGGATGCAGGCAGCCTTTGTTGACATAGGCCTTGAGCGCACCGCTTTCCTGTATGTCTCTGATGTGCACAGGGAGTTTCAGGATATCGAACAAATGATGCTCCAGGGACACGAAGACCCAGACTCCCCTGGTGGCAATGAAAAAAAAGACTTCTCCTACTCTGCCAGATTCAACGCCGCTTGCCCCATAGAGGATCTATTGCAAGAAGGCCAGGATATTATGGTGCAGATCGCTAAAGAACCTTATGGTACAAAGGGCGCTAGAGTCACATCGCACATATCCCTACCCGGTAGGCACCTCGTGCTCATGCCCACCCTTAGCCACATAGGGGTATCGAGAAAAATTGATGACCCTGAGGAAAGGGAAAGACTACGTAATATCATAAAAGAAATCAGGCCAAACGGAATGGGATTTATCGTAAGAACTGTTAGCGAGGGGGCACCCAGGGAAAAACTCAAGGCGGAGATGGAATTTCTCCTGAAGCTATGGGAGACCATTAAGTCCAGGATGGACAGAGCCACGCACCCCGGGTTATTACACAAGGATCTCGCTATTTCCCTCAGGGCTGTCAGAGATCTTTTCACTAAAGAGGTTGATAAACTGGTGATAGATGATCCCCAGGAATTCGAAAGTATAATGCAATTTATAGAGACCTTTGCCCCTCGGCTCAAGTATTCTGTGGAGCTTTACCCGGGCGAAGAGCCTATCTTTGATGCCTACGGCATAGAGATGGAAATCTCGAGGGCTTTAAGCAATAAGATCTGGCTTAAATCTGGCGGATATATAGTTATTGAGCTTACTGAAGCCTTGACTGCAATTGATGTGAACACGGGCAGCTACGTCGGGAAAAGGAACCTAGAAGAAACTATCTTAAAAACCAATCTCGAAGCAGTGAAGGAGATAGCATACCAGTTGAGGTTCAGAAATATAGGTGGTCTCATTGTCATCGATTTTATTGATATGGAGAAAAAGGCAAATAGAGAGAGGGTATTCCTGGCCCTCAAAGAGGCCCTTGCCAAAGACAAGGCCAACACCAATATTCTCCCAATGTCAGACCTGGGTCTCATAGAGATGACCCGCAAGAGGACTCGGGAGAATCTAAACCGTTTGCTTTGCGAGCCTTGCCTATATTGCGACGGCAAGGGGTTGCTGAAGTCAAGAAAGACCATCTGTTACGAAATCTTCAGGCAGCTTGAAAGAGAGAGCCCCTGGTCTACTGAGCAGGAAAACGTATACATTCATGTTAATCCGGAAATTGCGAACCTCCTCAAAGAAGAAGAACAGGACTCAGTCCTTGAGCTTGAAAAAAAGATAAATAAGAGATTGGTCATAATCGCCAAAGATGATTTTCATTTAGAGCAATACGAGATCACTTTTTGATCCAGCAACAAAGTGATCCCTCAACAGGCTTTTCTCCATACCTTTTTAGCTCAACCCAAGGGCTTTCGGTACCGATGTTGTTTCTTGAAGCTTCATTTATGGAGTCGGTTTTATGGTTATAACGGGCGAAACCAGGAGTTTTCTAAACTAGTTATTGAAAATTAGTTACTTTTCGTATAAATATTAGCTGCCAATTTCGATTACCATGCAACCTTGTGCAATTTAACCCCTATTTCCCAGGCAACAGCTTTAGATGATAAAGCCTTACCCAAAACCGTACATAATTCTTTCCGCACTCATCATAATTGCATCGGCGGTTCTTTCCTTTTTTAGCCTCTCATTCTTCAATTTTCTTGATAGACTTGCCTATGACACAGAGTGCCTTTTTAATAGGAGCTATGTGCTGGAAGAACCATCCAATTTCGTTTTGGTTTCTACTTCTCCACCACCAACCCACAAGAACTTTCAAGGGCCCCTCTCAAACCATGAGCTGGCCGAACTGATAAAAATTCTCAAACAAGGCAATGTGAGGGACATCGTGGTGGGTTTCCCTGTGGCAAAGCAACGCTCCGATGTGCGCCCCATCGTTAATGAATTCAAGAAACGCCTTTTATCCGCCTTATCTACAATTTCTAACAAATCACTAAGGCCAAAGGCGTCCCGGTATGTAGATCAACTAGCCAAGGAATTGGATTCTGATTCTCTAATACTATCGACTGTCAAGCGGGCGGGCAACATAATCTTTGCGCTGCAGGCGGTGAGAGCTGACAAATCAACGGCTGTCCCGTCTGCCTGGACTCCAAAGGGCCTACTTGTACTCCACTCGGCTCCTCCAAAGATCTTCAAGAAGATTCATTTGAGTATTCGCAGGCCTTTATTTCCGGAGCTATATGACGCCTCGGCAGGCGTTGGACACTGTTTGCTCTTTAATGGAGATGATCTTCCACAAAGGATGCACCTACCATTCATCCCATACGGAAACGGCTTGGTACCCTCGCTCCCAGTGTTCTTGGCCATGAGAAATCTAAGCTCTACGCCTTCCCAGGTAGAGATAGATTCCTATCAAATGAAGATTGGCAACAGGGTTATACCTCTCGTGCACGGAAGAGTGCTTTTGTTGCGAAATCATCTTAGACAGCGCGTGCCTGTTTTCTCCGCTTACGATATACTTGCAGCGAAAAAAAGCCCTCTGGAGCTGAAGGGCAAGACCGTCCTATTAGGACCACGGAAGGATTCGCCTGGCGCTAGGAATTCCTTCTTAGAAAGGCTGAGTGACGAGCACTTTGGCTTAGAGACTCTGGCAGGAATAACGGAAAATATCGTAAGTGGACCTTACATCGGACGACCCCCAATAACTCATTATCTGGAATTGGCATTTCTGATCTTGATCGGAGTGCTCGCGGGCCTCCTGTTCCCGAAGGCCAAGTACCTTTTCGGGTTCTTACTTCTTATTTTGCTTATTTTACTTAGCCTCCTCATGGGCTGGGCCTTTATGTCTTTTGGGGGCATGTGGTTCAGGATCTCTCATGTTGTTGTGGCCTGCTGCGCACTTTTTTCTCTGTGCAGTTCAGTTCAACTCACTTACATTGATAGGATTTCCAAAGAAGCGGTAGAAGCTAACAGATTGTTAGGCCTCAATCTCCAGAAGCAAGGCATCATGGATCTTGCCTTTGACAGATTCAAAATGTGCCCTCTTAACAACGTAACCCGGGACCTGATTTACGAATTGGCCCAGGAATGCGAATCGAGGGGTCTTAATTCCCTTGCCTCGCAAGCCTATGGCTATGTTCTGAAAAAAGGAGATTTTCGCGATGCTGCCCAGAGGTTAGTGCGCCTTCAGTCCCTGGAAAGATTCCCTGGGTTCGATTCTGAAGGAGCCAGAAAACGACAGGGGCCACTTTCAGAGTCATTTATAAAGCAACGAAGGGTCGTAGGCAGGTATCAGGTTATAGAGCCCCTTGGAAAAGGAACCATGGGATATGTATATAAAGCTCTAGATCCTAAAATAAACAGGCTTGTCGCGCTAAAGATAATACGTTTCTCAGATGAATTTGACGAAGACCTCATATCAGAGATACGGGAAAGATTTTTTAGGGAAGCAGAAATAGCAGGTCGGTTAAACCATCCTTACATTGTCACCGTTCATGACGTGGGAGAAGATCGTGACCTCACATATATGGCAATGGAGTACTTGGAGGGAAGAGATCTGGAACTCTATTGCGAAAAACAGAACCTTTTGCCGTTGATGAGGGCCTTAGAGGTAGTCTATCAAGTTGCCGATGCCCTTGAATACGCCCATGAGATGGGAGTTATCCATAGAGATATCAAACCAGCCAATATAATGCTGCTCCGAAACGGCACTGTAAAAGTCACCGACTTTGGCATCGCCAAAGCCGTCTCCTCTTCCAGAACAAAAACGGGAGTTATCCTTGGCACACCAAACTATATGTCGCCAGAGCAGATCATGGGTCACAAAATTGATGCAAGGTCAGATATCTTTTCGTTAGGCGTGCTCTTCTTCCAACTAATCACAGGACAATTACCTTTTCACGGAGACAACTTGAGTGCCCTGCTCTATCAGATAACACAGGCAAAGCACCCCTCAATCCGAGAGCTGCGGCCGCGAGTGCCTAAGGCTTGTGAGCAAATCATAGATAAGGCTTTAGCAAAATCGCCCGCAGACCGATTCAAGTCTGCGAGGGATATGAAAAGATACATCCGGTTACTTATGATGAGGCTCAAAGAGATTAAGGAAAAGTATAACTCGAAGTCACAGTAATAAGTCCGCTGACCAGCGCTAAGCTGAAGCTGAACCCTAAGAACTGGTTTTCAAGGCACTTGGCTCTTCCTATTAGTTTAGAAATTACGGATGGATAGAATTTGCTAATACAAGCTGCCGGCATAACCGATGTAGGTCTTAAGAGAGAAGGCAATGAGGACGCCTATCTCATTGATGATCAGCTTCGGCTTTACATTGTGGCCGACGGCATGGGGGGACATCTCGCAGGTGAGGTGGCAAGCAAAGTAGCCGTGGAGTTGATCTCCAACAGTTTTAGAAAGTGGAGCCTGAATAATATACCGGAGGAAGAAATCTTTGGCCAACCGGATTCGAGCCTTTCCCTGAGAGGAAACTACCTCCTCTCGGGTATACGGCTTGCTAATCGTGTCATCCATGAGATGGCTGGAGCAAATGAGAGATATCAGGGAATGGGCACCACTGTGGCAGCATTGGCCATATCACGTTCCCTCGTCATTGCTGCCAATGTAGGGGACAGCAGAATCTATCTCGTACGTGAAGGGCAACTGGAGAGGCTGTCAAGAGATCATACCGTTGTCTCAGAACAGGTAGAAATGGGGATCATGACAGAGGCCGAGGCGGCGAACTCTCCACTTCGACATGTACTAACCAAAAATCTCGGCTCTGCAGAAGAAGTCTATCCAGACCTCTTTGAGTTGGAGCCAGCAGACAATGACCGCTTCATACTTTGTACTGATGGGCTAACGGATCTGGTATCAGACGAGGAAATACTAGACATGACAATGCTGGTTAAAAGTCCTGAGAATCTGTGTCGAGATTTTGTGGACCTTGTCCTAAAGCGCGGTGGGCATGACAATACTACCGTAATCTCAATTTTTGTAACCGGAATAGAAAAGAAAAGAGAAGGGATCCTGAAAAAAACGGGTACTGCAGCGGCTGACGCCTGGTTTGGATTAAGAAAAGGACTGAGGAAGATCAAGCCATGAGGCTTGGTGTAAGTAAACAAGAAAGGCGCAACGCGGGGGATAGATATGGCTAAGTTTGTATTAATGTTCAACAAACAAGTCATCCAAGAATTCCCTTTAAAAAAGGGTAACATAACAATAGGCCGGAGCCCGGAAAACGACATAACCATTGATAACCTGGCGGTCTCATCCTTTCACGCGCGTGTGGACAAAACCGGTCGGGACTTCATACTCACCGATCTCCAAAGTACAAATGGAACATTCGTTAATGACAAGAAAATAGTTTCCCATAAGCTGTCTCATGGCGACAATATCATTATAGGAAAGCATACTTTACTCTTTCTGGCACCCGAGTTGCAGTCCGAGGCGGATGAACCTTCTGGCAACGGACTGGACCTCAATAAGACCATGATGTTAGACACTGAACGGCAGCGCGAACTGTTGGCCAAGCAGGAAAAACCTACCCCTCCACCTAAACGGCCTGAAAAAATTGGCGTACTGAGTTTCCTGGACGGCTCCAAACTGGGAGAAGTGGAACTTAGGAAAAAGCTCACCAGGCTCGGAAAGGCCAGTACCTCGGAAGTTAGACTCTCGGGGTTATTCATGGGCTCAACTGCCGCCACCATAAGCCGACGGCCATCAGGCTATACTATAACCTTCACTGGAGGATTGACAAAGCTCAAGGTCAACGGTGAGGTGGTAAGAGGAAGTTTGCCATTGAAAGATTTTGATACTATAGAACTGGGCTCTTACAAGTTCCAGTTTTACCAAAAAGAGATTTGATAGGAACCAGTCTCAGGCGATTGGTAGGGGCGCTGTATAATTGGGCAAAATCTCTCATTAAGCGCTCAAGAGTTGCGATACTTTTTCTTGATCCTGTCCAACCCCTCTTCAATATCAGCCTTGGTAAATGTTTTTCCGCACTTGGTGCACTGGTAGGTCTCTTCCAGGATCTTGTCATAGATTAATTCGTCTGCGAAATTAACCCGATGGAAACGGAGAGAGAAGCTGTAGACGAGTTCAAAGTTCTTATTGGAACACTCATCGCATTGAAAAAACTCCACGACCTCATCCATATCCGTGTCCTCCCCTTTTATCTGCTCATTTCTCGAATATCGGACGCCTGCAATACCTTCAGCTTTTGAACTGTCTCCCTTGTAGTGCTGTGAACCCCCGCTTTGCTACCTGGACACAGCCAGGATACGGGGCTGATCGGGGCAATAAAAAGTGGAGCCACCGTGCGGGATCGAACCGCAGACATCCTCATTACGAGTGAGGTGCTC
>CAZAKC010000036.1:0-20734 GCA_964485655.1 uncultured Desulfobacteraceae bacterium | reverse complement strand
TTGCTGGCCATGCTTTTAGAAAGCACAGGATATCAGTAATGGTATCGGCACTGCAAAAAATCTATACGATCATCACTTACGGCATAAACTAGGCGGTGTTCTTGTGTAAGCCTTCGGGACCAGCATCCAGAAAGAACAAACTTGAGAGGCTCTGGCTTGCCTATTCCTGCAAAAGGGTCTTTCAGAACAGCTTCGACTAAGCTCAATACCCGCAGTGCGATTCTCCTGTCTGTCTTTACCCAGTATTGAAGGTCTTCCCGGAATTCTGAATGAAAGACAGCGTCGCGCTTAGCAGGTTTACCCGTTTTTGGCCTTTTACCCTTAGGCAAGACCCACCTCTTTTTTCAAAGAATCCAGCGAACTCGGGGTTGCCTTTCGTGATCTGGCAAGGTCCAGGGCCTGCAATAGTCTCCTCGCATTTTTCGGTGACCTCAACAGATGGCTTGTTTCAAGAAGGCTTGAAAGTTCCGAGGCTGAGATCAATGCAACATCTTCAGCACCCCGCCTCTTTATTATTACTATTTCCTGATTTTTGGTGACCTCGTCCCAGAGCTTAGCAAATTGGGCACGAGCACTTGTATATGTTGTCTGGATTGGCATCATTTCCTCCACTAGGATAAGTGTACAGGGTTATTGTACAGGGTAGCAAAAATCGAGTCTACGAATAAAAAGGCCGCTTTTAATTTGACGCAAAATGTTTAGGAGAAAAGTCCTGAGAAAAAGGCCAAATCACCTCGTTTGCTTCTTTGGCCTTTTGTCCTCATCCTCCGCGAAGGCGTCCTTGAGAAGCTTGGATTGTCTGTTAAAGGCCTCCCTAGGATTCTCTGGAGTTTTCATGAGGGATATTTCCTGGGTTATCAGGCGTGCAATGTTCAAGATATGGGCCTCACGCTTTTTGGACTCCCTTTTATACAGCGGGTGATCACGGTTGATATAGATAATGGTACCCTCTGTCATGCACTCGGGCCCATCCTCGCCAAGATGATCCAGACAGCACGTAACCCCCATATCCCCGAATTTCAATCTCCTCACAACAGCATTTGGCGTTGCGATTCTAAGAGAAGGCCTTTTTTCCTTTTTGGGCGCTGGTATCTCGGGCTCCGATGATCCATTTAGTTGCTCGTCTTCGCCCTCTTGCCCTACCTCTACATCTTCTATTTGGGGCTCTTGGGCATCGGTTTTCTCCTGGGGGCCTTCAACTGCTGTTTCTCCTTCCCCTTCTTTTTCGGGCTCTGCCAAGGGAACCACCCCAAAAGGCGAAAATTCCGGGTTTCTCACAAGGGCCCTATGTATGCGCTCCAAGGCCTCTTTCAGTGCGCGGCTGACTCTGCGGTTTTCCCTTGCCGAAGACAATTTGTCGTATGCCCTTTTGACCTCAGCCATGGTCTTTTCCATGACCTTTTTGAAGGTCTTGTACTCGGGTCAGTCCTCAACAAAGCCGGATCGGTCACTTGTGAGGGGGAGGAAATCTGCATTGATTTCTCCCCTGATCCTGGTTGCTGCCTTTCCCCAAGAGGCCATATCAAATAATTCCCGTTTAACAGTCACCCCCTTGACCTTTACCTCAATCCCCATATCCTCTTTGGAGGCCTTGGACGCGGGCAATATTACTATCTCTCCATGTACGATCCCAAATTCTGTGCCTTCCATCACAGGTATGCGGTTGCCCGTATAAACCCTAGGCATAACACGGTAGCCGTTGACATATACGGCAAAATCCTTGGCCCGGATGGGCACCCCTTCAATTATCTTTTCTATCACGTCTTCCGGCTTGAATGATTTGTGCAGGTTGATCAGCTTTACAGTGGTACCGTCGCCCCTTTTGGGATCAGGCTCAAGGCGCGTAAGGGGTATTCTCCAAGATTTTTTCTGCTTCATCCATTTTTCCTTGTCAAAGACGACCCTGGCTGCAAATCCCCCCTTTTGTGTGACCAACTCAAAGCGGGATGCAGCAGCGAGGCTGGCAAATTTCCCTATGCCAAACTGACCTATGCGCTGTCGCCCAAACCGGGGTGAGACGGGATTCTGGAGTTTTGCATCAGAGCCTACATTAAAGTATTGCTTGAGCCCCTCAAGATCCATGCCCTCGCCGTTATCGGCCACTGTGATTTCATTAGGTGTGACAGTGACCTCTACACGGGTGGCATCGGCGTCATAGGCATTGTTTACCAGCTCCCTGACAAGCTCGATGCTTTGCTCGTAGAGGCGCTCTCCGATTGTAATGATGTGGCTTTTGTCAACTGTTATGGGAAGATAATCTCGTCTAGTTCCCATTACTGCCTTCCTCTGTTTGGGGCGTGTTTAGCCGGATGGGGAAAAGAAATCCGATTATTGGAGGGGAAATTCTTCATTCCACTTGGGCCTAAACGGACGGTTGGGCTAGCCTGATTCAGGCAGGCTCTTGCAAAGCGCGGATTCTATCACCGCTTTGAGACTAGTTTTCCTCTCAACAGCATACCTTTTTGCTAGCGCGAAAAGTTCGCCATTTATCTCTATGGTTGTTCTCATGCATAAAAACATATCCGTGATACATAAATATGTCAACACATAACCAGGTGACCTGAGGGGCCTGGAAAGGAAAGGGGATTGTGCCATAGGGCACAATCCCCTTTCATATCGTATTTAACTGGTGCCGAAGGCGGGACTTGAACCCGCACGGGCGGTTGCCCACTACCCCCTCAAGATAGCGTGTCTACCAAATTCCACCACTTCGGCACATATCAACTACTTAGAGCCCTTGGCCGGTGTTTCAGCGGCCTTTGGTGCTGTCTTTTCTGCGGCAACAGGTGCCTTTGTAGGTTTAACACCCTCCATGACTGAACTCATATGGGCTCTCCCAATGTAAAGGGTTAGCCCGAGAGAGGTCAGCATGAACACGATGGCCATGATAGTTGTAACCTTATGAAGCAAAGTGGTAGCCGTGCTGGTACCAAATACAGCCTGGCTGGATCCTCCAAAGGCTGCCCCCATATCTGCGCCTTTACCTTTCTGGATCAGTACGATAAAGATAAGAGCCAGACTGACAAAGATATGAATAGCAAGTAAAATTGGTTTCAATTACATCCCTCTCGTAATCTTATTAGGTATAGTATTTTATTCCAAAAAATAATTTTTGCAATATCAAAAAATTCTCTGTGCTTCCAATATCTCAGGCATCATATCTTATAATGCCGAGGAAAGATGCTGCTTTCAGACTAGCCCCACCTACAAGTGCGCCATCAATATCAGATTGGGCCATGAGGGAAGCTATGTTATCGGGCTTAACGCTGCCCCCGTACAGAATCCTGATATGTTGAGCCGACTTTTCGCCAAAGTTTTCTGCCATCCATCCTCTCGCGAATTTATGGGCCTCCTGGGCTTGTCGGGGCGATGCAGTTTTGCCCGTCCCAATGGCCCAAACAGGCTCGTACGCCAAGATAAGGTTGTCAGGTACTGACCGCTGGGCAAGGAAGCTTGCCAGAGAACCATTCAACTGGTTTTTCAACACTTCAAAAGTCCTGCCGGCTTCTCTTTCCTCCAGTGTCTCTCCGATACATACAATCGGGGTGAGACCCAATTCGGAGGCCTTCTTTACCTTCTTGTCAATGATATGGTCAGTTTCTCCGAAAATATGCCTTCGCTCTGAGTGTCCCAGGATAACATGCGTACAGCCCACTTCCATGAGCATTTTTCCAGAGACCTCGCCCGTGAAAGCCCCTGAGTCTTCCCAGTGCATATTCTGTGCAGCAAGTGCGATCGTGCTGTCTTTTAGTATCTCCTTGACAGGGGCAAGGCAGGTAAACGAAGGAGCCACAAGCAGGTCTGGGTCCTCCAACTGGCCAACTTCGTCGACCAAAGTGCGCACTAGGGCTACGGCCTCGGATATGGAGAGGTTCATTTTCCAATTTCCTGCAATCAGGGGAACTCTTTGCCCCATTTCATTCCTCCTTGTTGGCATCATTAACTACATGCTTTCGGCCATATGTAGAGCCAAGTCTACCATCCTATTGGAGTACCCGAACTCATTGTCATACCAGGCCAGCACCTTTACCATATCACCGACTGCCATTGTAGAGAGTGCGTCAACTGTGGACGATACCCTTGTCCCATTAAAATCATGGGAGACAAGGGGCTCATCGCAATAGTCGAGAATTCCTTTCAGATATGTCTCAGAGGCCTCTTTGAGAGCCCTATTCACCTCATCCACTGTAACCTCTCTATCTAATTGGGCCACGAGGTCCACAACCGATACGTTAGGAGTAGGCACCCGAATGGCCATACCGCTGAGCTTGCCTTCCAACTGGGGTAGTACCAATGAAACAGCCTTGGCTGCTCCCGTGGTAGTAGGTATCATGGAAATTGCAGCAGCCCGTGCGCGCCTGAGATCTCTGTGGGGAAAATCCAGAAGCCTCTGATCTCCCGTGTAAGAGTGTGTGGTGGTCATGAGACCCTTTTTGATTCCAAAGCGATCCAACAATACCTTACAAACAGGGGCGAGGCAGTTGGTTGTGCAAGAGGCATTGGAAACAATATGATGCTTTTGCGGGTCATATTCGTTGTGGTTCACACCCATAACGATGGTTATATCAGGCCCTTTTGCGGGCGCTGATATTATTACCTTCTTGGCCCCTGCCTCCAGGTGTGCTGCGGCCTTATCTCTTTCCCGGAAAAGCCCAGTGCATTCCATCACTATATCCACACCAATTTCTGCCCAAGGGAGTTTTACGGGATCTCTTTCCGAGTAAATTTGGATTTCCTTGCCCTCCACTATCAAAGAATTATCCGTGTGGGAGATCTCCTCGTCCAATTTGCCATGGACAGAATCATACTTGAGCAAATGGGCAAGCGTTGCTGGATCTGTAAGATCATTTATGGCTACAAATTCTATTCCTGCTCTACCAAGCCCCGCCCTGAATGTCATCCGTCCTATTCTGCCGAATCCATTAACCGCAACCTTTACCGTCATAGTGCACCTCCTTTCACCACGTGATCCAGTGCCTTAAAAAAATGAAAATCCCTCTTCTAGCTCCGCATGCGTAGGTTGTCACCGGAGTCTTCGCGAGTGTACCTTATTCCAGATATTGATGCAGCCTTCTGCACAGATGCCGACTCACTGAGGCGCTCGGGCCGGCCATGCTTGAGGGTAAATTCCATGATAATGGCATCTTCCCCCGTATCGGTGTAATACAGCCTGCGAATAGCCTTTTCCTCGAAGCCAGCTCTTTGGTAAAGCCTTCGCGCAGGAGAGTTTGAAGGGCGCACCTCCAGGTATATTTTCTTGACCTCTTGTGATTGGGCGAATTGTTTCATTTTTTCAATGAGTGCTGTTGCCAGTCCTTTCCTCCGCCACTCAGGGGCAACTGCAATGTTGAGAAGGTGAATTTCTCCAGCATACATCCAGAAGCATATGTATGCGAGTATCCGTTCGCCTATTTTCAAAGCCCAGAAATGGGAGACCGGATTGCTCGTTTCTTCCATGAAGGCCTTGGCGCTCCACGGGGACGGGAAAGACGCCTGTTCTATGAACAAAATCTGGTCCCGGTAAAGCGTAAAGGCCTCCTGGGTGATCCTGATAAGAGATATCATTGCTCATCGAGCAGCTTGCTGGCTAGTGCTATGCTTTTTCTTCCAGCCTCTTGAGCCCTCTTGCCCAGTTCGGTGAGGCTTAATTCTTCCCTGTCCTGGGCCACAGCAATTACCATTGGGAGGTTCACCCCCGTCAATACCTCCACTTTACCATCCTGGAGAAAAGACAAACTCAGGTTAGAAGGCGTGCCACCAAACATATCGGTTAAAATAAGCACACCATGGCCCTTGTCCAGTGCCTTGATTTTGGTTGAGATAGCGCTGAGGAGTTCTTCACTCCTGGCTGTACTTGAAACACACACGGTGTCCACATTATCCAGCTTGCCCAGAATAAGTTCGGCCGCATTGAGCAGTTCACGTCCCAAATCGCAATGAGAAATAATTAACAGCCCTACCATACCTGGCCCTCACAGATCCTCATCACCCTGAGTAATGATATTGTAAATTTCCTCTCTGTCCTTGGCCTCTAATAGTCTCTTCCTCAGCCCACTGTTTTTCAACATCTTGGCAATCTTAGCTAGTACCTTCAGGTGTGCACCTGCAGAATTCTCAGGTGCTATAAGTAAGAAGAACAAGTAAACCGGCTTAGCATCCATCGATTCAAAATCCACCCCTTGTTTGCTTCTGCCAAAGCACATTAAGGGCCTGTCAATTCCATTTATCTTTCCATGAGGGATAGCGACTCCGTCGCCTATGCCCGTGCTTCCCAACTTCTCCCTTTCTTTCAGAACCTTGACTAGGGAGTGCTCTTCGAGAGAACCCTCAACGTTGCAGATGGCCTTTGCAAGTTCCCTCAAGACGCCGGATTTGTCACGGGCTTTGAGGTCGGGTACGATGCAGTCCAGAGAGATGATATCAGAAAGTTTCATATGTCATTACACTTGCTTAGGCCGGCTCGATCAAGCCTAAGTTTCCATCCTTCCTTCGATAGAGGACATTTATTTCGTTAGTTTTAGCATTTCGAAATACCATAAATTCCTGGTTACTGTACCCCAGTTGCATGGCGGCTTCCTCGGGGTCCATGGGTTTCGCTTCCAATTTTTCGACCTCTATTATGGGTTCTTCATCAGGTGAGGATGCTTCGCTTCCCCCCTCTTCTACAAGGCTGTCTTCCCGGCCCCCTTCTGTGCGGCGGTCTCTAATCTTGGACAAGTGTCTTTTAAGCTGCTTTTCCACCTTGTCCATAACCTGGTCTATAGCTGAATACATGTCCCCCGTCTCTTCGAAGGCCTTTATCCTTGTGCCATTTACGCTAAGGGTGATGTCAGCCTGGTGGCGAAACTTTTCCACCGTGAGTACAATATGTGCTTCGGCTGGTGAGTCCAGGTACTTATCTAGTTTAGTGATCTTCTCCTCTGCATATGTCCTGAGACTTTCTATGGGTTCTGTGTGACGAAACGTAACATTTACAATCATGACTTTTACCTCCGATCAGTTAGGCCCACCTAAGAAAGGCTGATGAGCCTCAAAATGGCTTTCGTCTTTTCCTAGAGGGAAGGATTCCCATTGACTCGCGGTATTTTGCCACAGTGCGTCTGGCTACTCTGATATTGAGCTTCTTGAGAATATCAGCAATCTCCTGGTCACTATAAGGCTTTTGCTTATTTTCCATCTTTATTATGTTCCGAATGTGTTCTTTGACACTCTCGGAGGCCACCGCATCGCCATCCATGCTGCTTATGGCACTATTGAAGAAGAATTTCAATTCAAACAGTCCCTGGGGAGTGTAAACATATTTATTGGTGGTCACGCGGCTTATGGTAGACTCATGCATTTGGATATCCTCAGCCACATCCCTAAGGACCAAGGGTTTAAGATGTGTTATCCCTTTGTCAAAGAATTCGCGCTGAAACCTGACTATGCTTTCCGTGACCTTGTAAATAGTACGCTGCCTCTGGTGAATGCTTTTGATCAGCCACGCCGCAGATTTAAGTTTCTCCTGTATGTAAGATCTGACACTATCGGGCAATGAGTCCTTGCGGCTGAGCACATCTTTATAATAAGCATTTATCTTGAGTTTAGGTAGGCCATCTTCATTAAGCACAATTTCGTAGTCATCCCCCACTTTAAATACGTAAATATCCGGGCTAACATATATGGTTTCTTCGTCGGAGTAACTTCTACCGGGCTTGGGCTCCAATCCTTGGATAACTGACACGGCGGTTATTACCTCATCCAGGGATACACCCAACTTTTTGGCAATGTTGTCATATTTCTTGTCTTCAAGATCCTTGAGATGTTCAAGGAGGATTTTTTCCACCAGTGTGTCCTGGAGCCCCTGAAACCTGGCCTGAATGAGCAAGCATTCTCTGGTGTCCCGGGCTCCCACACCCACAGGGTCGAACGTCTGTATGAGCTTCAGGGTTTCCACTACTTTTTCCACCGGATAACCGGTGCTTTGGGCAAGCTCTTCAAGGGTGATATCAAGGTAACCATCTTCGGTGATATTTCCAATTATGTGAAGCCCAATCTCCTTTTGGGCTTCATCAAAATTACTCATATTCAGTTGCCACAGGAGGTGAGAGTAAAGATTGGTCTTAGTGGAAGTGATGTTTTCAAATTGAGGTACTTCTCGATCCTCGTACGGAGTTTCCGGCCACCCGGTATTATACTCAGAAATATAAGCTTCCCAATCCATCTCTTCATGGGGAGGCTCTTCCACGTCCACTGTGGGAATGGGCGGGGAGTCCTCTTCTGATTCTGTTTTTTCCTCCTCAAGTGAGGCCTCTTCCTCATTTTCCACCACCCCCGCCTCCTCCAGGACCGGATTGGTTTCCATCTCCTGGTAGATGGTTTCGAGAAGCTCCAACCTGCTCAATTGCAGCAGCTTGATGGCCTGTTGGAGCTGGGGCGTCATTATAAGCTGCTGAGTCAAGTTCAGCGATTGTTTTAGCTCTATTGCCATTAACTGTCCAGTACGCCTAGTCAGGGTTACTATAAATTGAAATCTTCTCCCAGATACACCCCACGCGCTATGTCGCTGTTAACGATTTCATCAGGTGTGCCAGAGAGCAAAATCCTACCTTCATGGATTATGTAAGCCCGGTCACACACATTCAATGTTTCTCTCACGTTGTGGTCAGTAATAATAATGCCCAACCCCCTATCTTTCAACTCTTTAATGATTTGCTGGAGATCGGCAACTACCAATGGATCGATACCTGCGAACGGCTCATCTAGTAACATAAACCTGGGATCAGTGGCGAGGGCGCGAGTGATTTCAAGGCGCCTTCTTTCGCCTCCAGAGAGATTTGCGGCCTTTTGAGTACGTAAATGCTCGATATTAAGATCGCTCAAGGCCCTAGCAGTTTTTTGCACCCTCTCCTGGTGGGGGACCCCCCTTGCCTCTAATATGGCTAGGATATTGTCCTCCACAGAGAGTTTTCGGAACACAGAAGGTTCCTGCGCAAGGTAGGTTACCCCCTTTCTGGCCCTCATGTACATGGGCTCATTTGTGATATCCTCACCATCCAACAGTACCGTTCCACTGTCAGGGCGGCTCAGGCCCACCATCATGTAAAAGGTCGTGGTCTTTCCCGCGCCATTGGGGCCGAGGAGCCCTACCACTTCCTTTCTGTTGAGGTGAATGCTGACCCTATCAACTACTCGCCTGCCATCGAATATCTTAACCAGTTCTTCGGCATCAAATGTATCGTGTGCGCTCATTCTCCTATTTGGGTTTTTTCTTTGGATAGATGACAGCTTTCACCTTTTTATGCGGAGATCCCTCAACAACGCTCCTATTATCTTTGAGAAAAATGGTTATCCTCTCACCTTGAACGAAGTCCTGCCCTTGCTTGACCATCGGCTGCCCTGTCAAGACCAACTTATCATCTCCTTCGTAATACTCTGCACGCTCTGCCAGTGCCTCGCCGCCAGCCTTCCGCGTGATCCTGACATTACCCTCTGCGAGGATTTTTACGATCTTAAAACCAGCGGAGGTCCCAGAGGTTTTCATATCCGAGCCCTGGTAGTGTACGATCATCTTGTCGCAATCAATCGTAAAGTCTTCCCTTTGTGCGTTAACCTGGCCCGAGAAGGTCACGGTCTTGTTGGTGTCATCTACCACCAGCGAATTGGCCTTTATGACCGTAGGGTGGGGGCTTTGGCCGGCAGTTGTGGTTTTGAGGGGTCGCTGCGCCAAGGCTTCAAAGCTCAGCAATGGTATCAACAGGCAGCATGCAAGACAGATGCAAATATTTGTTGGACTTTTCATCAACCGAGCAACTCCTGATTCAGTATAGTGGTTACATGGGACCGTACTTTGAAGATCTCTTTCTTGAGATCCACATAGAGTCCTTTGCCTTTCAGCCTGAAAAACGGTCCCAAGATCTCCACAGGGTCGTCGGTGGTCAGCAGGCCTTTTTTTTCATCGAATACCAGATGCTCCGATCTGGCGGAATAACCATTAGTTGATCTGAGCCGTAAGTTTCCCGACATACGAAGTATCCCGGTGATGCGGGAGTATTGCCCTCTGCGGCCTTTCAGTTGGACTTCAGCTCTGTTCTTGGGTTCAACGGTAAGGTGAAATCGCCGGAACGATACCACACTATTGTCCTGTGACAACTTTACCTCCTCGGCATCCATTTTCCATTTGATGTCTTTTTGGATATCGCCCTGGCTATAGTGTACCTGCTTGAGGCTGATACCTTGTCTGAGCAATAATTTCTCTACGGTGGTATCGTCAGGCAGAGCCCGGAACTCCTCGAGTACATATATGGCGATACCAATACATGCAATCCCGAGGCAGACCGCTAACCAATGCTTCCCAAAAAATCGTTTCATTTGAGAAAATTATATCAGGGTGCAAAACGCCATGTAAAGCTAATTCCACTACTGTTGAGCAGTCAATATCCAATCACACAATTCCCTTATCGCTCCTCGCCCTCCACCATTTTCTAAGACAATATCGGCCTGTTCCACTACTTCCTTGACGGCGTCGGCGACAGCCACTCGCATTCCCGCTTCTTTGAACATATTCAAATCAGGTAAGTCGTCGCCTACTGCACATACCTGGGACACGCTCAGCCCTTTTTCCTGTCGTAACCTCCTTGCCAGGGCGCCTTTATCTTCTACACCCTGGTAAACTTCACTAATCCCTAGTTCCTCGGCCCTCCTTTTCACCGCATCAGATATCCTGCCGGTAATGAGAATCACCTCTACACCACTAGTAATTAGGCGCTTAAGGCCTATACCATCCTTTACATCAAAACGCTTAAAAACCTCACCATCCGGACCTATCCATAAGCTTCCATCAGTCATCACTCCATCAACATCCAACAGGACAAGCCGCAGAGCTTTGGCCGTTTTCCTTAACTCCTCAAATCTGTGTCCGAACTCATTATCGCTCATACCTCTTAACCTCTTGTGGCCTTGTGTATAGTCTTTAGTTTGATCAATAGTGGTTTGACTTGTTCCAATGGAAGGGAATTGGGGCCGTCGCAAAGGGCAGAATCAGGATCAGGGTGGATCTCCATAAAAACGCCGTCAGCGCCAGCAGCTACTGCGGCTTTGGCCAAGACGGGGGCCAGGTCGCGCTGTCCTTCGGAATGGCTTCCCCCCTGGCCTGGCAACTGGACGCTGTGTGTGGCATCAAAGACCACAGGAAATCCAAGCTGACCCATGATATGAAGCGAGCGCATATCCACTACCAGATTGTTATACCCGAAGGTGGTGCCTCGCTCTGTAACAAGGACCTTATGATTCCCCGCAGAAGTCACTTTTCTAGTAACCTGGCCCATTTCCATTGGAGAGAGAAACTGGCCTTTTTTTATGTTAATTGGAAGTCCTGTTCGCGCAGCCTCAAGGAGAAGGTCGGTTTGCCTGCAAAGAAAAGCGGGGATCTGGAGAGCATCAAGCACGCTCGCCGCCTTTTTTATCTGGCTGGGCAAATGTACGTCAGATAGCACTGGCAGGCCCACCTCTTTTTTCACAGAGGCTAATATTTCGAGACCCTCTTCTAGTCCGGGCCCCCTGAAAGAGTCCAACGAAGTCCGATTAGCCTTGTCGTAAGAGCTTTTGAATATTATGGGGATATCCGCCTGGGTGGCAATATCCTTCAGAAACCGTGCAACCTCAAGGACAAGCTCCCGGCTCTCAACCACACAGGGCCCGGCTATTGCGAAGAAAGCTCCATCTCTGCACACGGTTATGTTACCTACTTGAAAGGGTTTGGTCATAGTTTCCGCCTCCATTTTTCCCTATATAGGGCTGCTATTATGATGCATCCCAGATCCAGCTACCCAAATAGGCCTGACCAGAAAGATGAATTCCTCTTCCCTCTGCTCTTTTAGTATGTTCTTATATGAACTGCTATAGAAAGGTTGTTTAAAAGTCAAGAGCGGCTCACGCTGGATGCCGCGTCAAACTTTTTCTTGCTTCAGCTAGTGACCACCATTATCATAAAAGACCTTACCCAAAAGGGTGAGTTCCAGGATGCTTAAATGATATGCCAATATTGCATTTGGCAATGGAGCGGACTAGCACGTGTTAGGCCCAAGGTGTGGCAGATGCGGTTTATTATTTGATGCTGGAGGTGTGAAGGAAAATGCCCAGGAAGCAAACTTCTAAGACTATCGAAGAGATCAATGAAAGAATAAAGAAGGGGAAGGTTGTCGTGGTGACTGCGGACGAGATGACAGAGATAGTGAAAACAAAGGGAGCCGAGAAGGCTGCAAGAGAGGTGGATGTGGTTACTACAGGGACATTTTCCCCCATGTGCTCTTCCGGGGCGTTCATTAACTTTGGCCACAGCAAGCCGGGGATAAAGGCCTCCAGAGTGTGGCTCAATGGAGTTCCAGCCTACGCAGGTCTCGCAGCAGTAGATATATACATTGGTGCTACCGAGCCGGCTGAAGACGACCCCCTTAATCGAGTACATCCAGGGCAGTTCAAGTACGGGGGGGGCCATGTTATTCATGATCTTATTGCAGGTAAGAAGGTCAATTTGCGTGCCATAAGTTATGGTACTGACTGTTATCCAAACAAGGAGATCAAGAAGAAGGTGACCTTGTCGGATCTGCCCTATGCAGAGCTACTTAATCCGCGCAATGCCTATCAGAACTACAACGTCGCGATAAATCTCACAGATAAGACCATTTACACCTACATGGGAGTTCTCAAGCCCCATGCAGGAAATGCCAACTACGCGACTTCGGGCCAGTTGAGTCCCTTATTAAATGATCCTTATTATTTGACCATGGGGCTTGGTACGAAGATATTCCTAGGAGGTGCAAAGGGATATATAATTGGTTCCGGCACTCAGCATAATCCCCACGTAAAGAGATCTAATAACGGGGTTCCGATGCAACCTGCTGGCACATTGATGGTTAAAGGCAACATGAAGGAGATGGACGCCAAGTTTGTCGTAGGAGTGAGCATGCTTGGTTATGGTTGCTCTCTGGCGGTGGGCGTTGGCGTGCCCATTCCCATATTAAATGAAGAGATGGCCAGATTTACGGGCGTCTCAGACGAAGAGATCTTCACCAATATTATTGATTACGGCAATGACTACCCCAAGGGTGAAGCTACCAGTTTGGGCATTGTAAACTACGCGGAGTTAAAGAGTGGGGCCATCAAGTTTAACGGCCAGGAGGTGCCTACAGTGCCCCTCACATCCTACAAGAGATCTAGAGAGGTGGCGGAAATCTTGAAGAAATGGATACAGAAAGGGGAGTTCTTTTTAACCGAGCCGGTAGAAAAGCTGCCGAGTATACCCTTGGGGAAATGAAGCTGTAGGAGGTGAGATTATGTTGGAGTTGCTGAAAAAGAGCCTGCTGGCAAGCCTTGGAGCTGCAGTAATTACCAAAGAAAAAGTTAACAATGCGACTCGCCACCTCGTGGAACAAGGCAAAATTTCAAAAGAAGAGGCCGACAACCTAGCTCATGATCTGGTGAAGGGGGGTAGGCGCCAGTGGGAAGAGATACAGGAGAGGGTGACGGAGGTGGCAAAAAAGGCAATAGAAAATCTGGATCTTGCCAAGAAGACGGAATTTCAACAACTTGTGGAGAGGGTTGAGAATCTGGAGAAAAGGCTAACGATTCTGGAAGATGAGGCCAAAGGGAGTTCAGACGAGCAGTAGATAAGAGCAAGAGATGGATGTTAAGGCGCTACTTCAGATTGGAAGGTTCAAGGACATAATTTTTACCCTTTTTAAATATGGCCTTGACGACATAGTTGACCGGCTTGATCTACCCGGACGCCATCTTTTCGCCAGGATACATCCAGATGTTGACAACATGACCACCTGGGAGAGAGTTCGCCACACGCTGGAGGACCTCGGGCCTACTTTTGTAAAATTTGGCCAGCTTCTCAGCTTGAGGCCCGACCTTTTACCTGCCGATCTTATTGATGAACTTCAGAAACTCCAGGATGAAGTCCCCCCTGTAGGATTTGAACAGGTCAAAGTCTGCGTGGAAGGCGAGCTGGGCGGTTCAATATATGATATTTTTTTTCGCTTCGATGAGAAACCCATTGCAGCAGGATCCCTTGCCCAGGTGCATCGAGCAGTGCTCAAGTCGAACAGGGATGTGGTCGCGGTCAAGGTGCAGAGACCTAGCATACGAACAATTATAGAAAAAGACCTGACAATTCTGGAAGCCATCGTCAAGCGGCTTGAAAAAAGGACCGAACGCCTGCAAGTGTGGGACCTACCCAACCTTGTAAATGAGCTTCGTAGGAGTCTCACCCATGAACTGGATTTTTCCCGAGAAGCTCGAAACATGAAGATCGCCAGAGATAATCTGGCCTCGGTGCACTATATGAGGGTGCCGAAGGTATTTGACGACTATACCACTGAAAGGCTCCTCACCATGGAACTCATGGAGGGGAGGAAGCTAAAAGAAATCGGGACCGATGAACTAGGTGATAAGGAACGTCTGGCTAAAGTCATACTAGAGACCACACTTGTTCAGATACTTGAGCACGGATTTTTTCACGCAGATCCTCATCCTGGCAATATCATGCTTATGGAAGGGGGCGTTTTGTGTCTTCTTGACTGGGGTATGGTGGGGAGGCTTAGCACTGAGGCACGATATGGGCTGATTGACATGGTACAGACCATAATAGATAGGGATACGGATAAGATTCTGTGGATTCTGTCGCAGTTCGCTGAAATAGGAGGAAAGGCAAACCCCAAGATGATCCAGAGGGAAATTCTGGACATCCTGGATTCCTTCCACGGTGTGCCTTTGTCCAAGATAAATATTGGGCGACTTATCCTTGATGTCATCCGTTTGCTGAGAGATCAATACATAAAATTGCCGGCTGATATGGCAATAATGGCAAAAGCCCTGGTGACCGCCGAAGGTACGGCGCGGCAGCTCTATCCCGAGTTGAATGTTATAAGAGAGGCTCAGCCGCATGTGGAAAAGATTGCAAGGAAGCGGTGGCAACCCGAGGCGCTTTGGTCAGGGGTAAAAAAGGGCCTGTATAGGCTTTTGTATTTGCAAAAGAACATCCCAGGTAGAATCGAACATATTATTGAGATCTTAGATAAAGGCGAGCTAAAGTTCCGCTTTCAACATGAAAATCTTTCGGGGCTCAGAAGGACGCTTGAGACAATAACGAATCGTCTGACTTTTGGTATCATCATTGCGGCGCTGATAATAGGTTCTTCGATGATTATTACTACGGGGGTAAAGCCACTGCTGTTCGGATTCCCGGCCCTTGGTATTGTTGGCTACCTGGTGTCTGCGATCCTTGGCCTGTGGCTTGTATTCAACATCATTAGGAAGAAAAAGTGGTGATAGAGTGTCACCCTTACATCAGAAAGTTAGCCAGGGCCTCTCTGCCCAAAGATATCTTATCTTCCACAGATCTCTTCTTGATTTTCAAGAAATAATTAATTCCTAAGGGTTCTTCTATTATATCAATAACATCTATTTGGGCCTCAGGAATGGCTCGCGCGAAGTCAAGCATCTCTCGCTTGGTCCTGTAAATTAGGTGCCATTCATAAACGTAGTCCATAGGAAATCTTAAGTCCCTGGGGTTATTCGGGCTAAAGTTTCCGACAATTAAACTGCCCCCCGGTTTTACCAGATCAAACAGATTTTTCGTAAGAGCCACAGTGCCTTTGCTGTCATCAAATGGAAAAGATTTAATATAGTCGTAAAGGCCGGAGGTGTATACCAGATCAAAGCGTTCCTTTTTCAGATAGTCAAGCTCGTACTTAACTGGTGCAAGAATACGCCGAAAACCCTTAAAATCCTTCCGTGGAACGCAAAACTTAGTGATCAGTTTTCTTGGACGGGCGGTGATATAATTGCCAGCTATGATCTGGAAGGCATTTGCCAGCGCATACTTGAACCTGGGATCATGACTGGATACATCGTATTTTCGAAGTGTTTCCATGTCATGGTCTAGGGCAAGGAACTGGTAATGGTTATCGGGATATATATCCAGTATTTCTTTAATTTCCTGGGCCGGGCCTGCTGCGAGGCTGAGCACAAAGCCTTCGCCTAACTCTACCAATTGCTGTCGCAAATAGAGTTTTCTATTACGGACTGCCTGGCATGCCTTTGTGGACACCGCGTGTTTATGTAAAAACATACCAAAAGGGGTTTGCCCTTCAAATTGGTTGCGGTAAATAAAGCTCATCATCTGGGCATCCCCGGCATATCCATTGGGTTTATTCATAATTCTCCAGTAAAATGGTGCTTCCTGGACGATGCGATAATACAGTGATCGTTTTACAAATGCACGGTGAGCGTCGGCAGGCCCTTTCTCAAAGCCTTCCGTTATCTTCCCCAGTTCGTCCATTAGCTCGAATCGCCATGGCTCGTAGTTATCAATTTCTTCTCTTAGGAGTTGCTCAAGGTCGTCGCCTCTGACTCGAACTTTGTTTAGCTTTTCTCTGAGCTGTAAGTGCCCCTCTTCGAGTTCTCTAAATAGTTCTACGAATTTTTTATCAAGTTCATCAGACATTTATTCCCCTTGAAGCTTATAGTGGTGTCCATTGTTCAGGGCTTCGCGAATCCTCTGAGAAAGCTTGTAAATGTCGTAAGGCTTTTGAACAAAACCGCAACAACCCATAGCTACGATCTTACTGGCCTCGCCTGCTAAGCTATATCCGCTTGACAAGAGTACCTTTACGTGAGGATTCACCGCCTTTAGACTTTCGAATACTTCTCTTCCGCTCATCCCCGGCATTATCACGTCCAACAGTACGAGATCTATCTTGTCCTGAAGTTCTCCATATGTTTTTATAGCCTCGTGTCCCGAACTGGCAGCCAGGGCTCTATAGCCCAGTTTTTCAAGCATTCCACAGGCAACATCCAATATGGGCTCCTCATCATCTACAACCAGGATCGTTTCGTGCCCAGTAACTAACTTTTTCTTGGCCTCCTCATCGTGTGGGACGATAGCGCATTTACTGGCGGGCAAGTAGAAGGAGAACGTGCTTCCTTGGCCTACCTTGCTGTTCACCTCAAAAAAGCCGTCGTGGTTCTTGATTATTCCGTAAGCCGAGGCTAGACCAAGCCCTGTGCCTCTGTTCCGTTCTTTGGTGGTAAAGAAGGGATCGAAGATTCGCTTCATCGTCTTTTCATCCATACCTACGCCCGTATCCGTGACACTTGTCTTTACGTACATTCCTGGTTTTACGTCTTCCGAAGGGGGGGTTGTAATTTCCACATTTTCCGTTGCCAGGTAAAGGTGACCACCTCCTGGCATCGCTTGCCATGCGTTTACAAAGAGGTTAAGCAGGACCTGTTCAATTTGGCCTCGGTCTACATTCACTGTCCAAAGATCTTCTTGGAAGGTGTAGTGAATGGATATTTCTTTCTTGGTCCTTCTAAACATCTCTGAGCTTTTCTTTATTAGCTCATTCAATGCGGTGGGCTTCACCTCATACTTGCCTCCGCGGGCAAACCCCAGAAGCTGTCTGGTTAGCTCTGAGCCCCTCAAGACATATTGCTCGGTGTTTTTGAGTTTTTCATAGTGAGGGTGAGTGGAGTCGGTATCCAGGAGCATAAGAGAAGTATTGCCCTGGATACCCATGAGTAAGTTATTGAAGTCATGAGCGATACCCCCGGCGAGGGTGCCGAGGGCTTTCATTTTTTGGGCTTCTTGGAGCTTTGACTCTAGCTCAGCCTTTCTTTTCTCGGCCCTTTTTCTTTCCTCTATTTCTTCCCTTAATTTTTCATTTTTCTTGATCAGTTCAGCAGTTCGCTCCCGGACTATCTTCTCCAGCCTTTCATTGGCCAGCCTGACCTTTGCCTCCTCCTTTTCCAGTTGGTATGCCAGAAAAAAGTCTCTTCTCGCATAGTATTCAATGAAATAACAGGCAAACATTCCCACCAGGTTGGAGCTGATGAAGAAAAAATTGTTATTTAACAAAACGGGTGAAGGGGCTTTGGTTATCTGGGTTGCCACAAACTCATACAAAGCTACCAGAAGCCAGCCTGCTGGTGTGGCCCAAACAAAACGTGCCCTTGTAAACGTATATCCCCATATGAAAACCAGTATAAGGCCAGCGTAATATGTCTGATTAATGGGGGCTGGAAGAATAGCTATCATGTATATGATGGCTCCCCCAGCAACCAACATAGTTAGGGCAACAATGGGTTGAAAAAATTTTTTAAACACCCTCGTGTAAGAGAGAAGAATTACCCCTAACAGGAAAGGCCATACGATCCCGAACCTGATAACCCATAAGTGTGCTTTCATATGGGGAATTAATTCGGCATCCAACAAACCGAAGAACCCATAAAGAAACATTCCGGCGAGAAGGGAAGTGCGGACCATTCTGAGAGAATTGACGAAATAGTCCTCCCTGAATTTCTTTTCCAGTTCAGGCTCAAAAGAAAGTGTGAGGGGGTTGATTTTCATGTCATCCGGCTGAGCTGGCGCAGCCGGCATTATGAAGTCCCGTCGATCCATTTACGCCTCATTGTCGCGATTTGATTTCGACTTATAACATCGGATTTGTCCTATAAATCTTTAAGGCAAGTGGGGATGATCAGAGGGACCAGGCGTAGGTAAAGCACAGGGCCTTGGCCTCCGGCGGGGGATTAGGCGAGACTTACTATACGGGCTTACTGGGGAGGATCTTGGTGGTCTTGAGAAAATGAAGGGGTCCTGATGAGGATGTGATCAGACCGAGCGTGAGCGCCCAGCCGCTATGGGACAAGTGTCCTCGATGGGTTAACTCAAATATAGCTATAATTCGAGGGTCTGACCAGGACTCATCACCACAGGGACTGTGGATGTTTCGGCCCGCACTCGCTCGGCCCAGGCATTGGGGTCCTGTTTTATGACGTCAAAGGTATCGTAATGTATGGGAATTACCTTAGCTGGATTAATGAGCTTCACCGCCCTTAGCGCATCCTCAGGGCCCATTGTGAAGTTATCTCCAATAGGCAGAATTGCAAGATCAATTCCCTCCTCACCTATAAGTTTCATGTCGTAGAAAAGACCGGTGTCGCAAGCGTGATATATTTTTTTTCCCTGGATGTAGAGAAGAAAACCACATGGGTTGCCTCCGTAGCTTCCATCTGGAAGGGCTGAGCCATGATGAGCGATAGTCAATTTCACCCTTCCCCACGGAAAGTTATACCCCCCGCCGATGTGAAGTGGATGAGAATTCTGAACCCCCTGGCCGCTTATCCATGTCTGTATTTCAAAGTTTGAAATCACCATAGCGCGTGTTCGTTTTGCTATTTCCACTGCGTCGCCAAGATGGTCGCCATGGCCATGAGATACGAGTATATAGTCCGGAGCGACCTCTTCGGGTTTTATCGGAGATTGGGGATTGCCCGTAATAAACGGATCAATAAGAATACTGGCATCGCCCGTGTTTACCAAAAAACACGCATGACCATACCATGTAACATTGATACCCATAGTGCACCTCCAAGCAAAGGAGTTAATAAGGATCTACATATACCTTGGAGTATATTAAGATGATACGGGACATGTCAAGGAAGCTAGTATGAACAGTATTGCAGTTGACACGTCTGGGGTTTTTCCTTAAGACATACATTTAGGCTCAAGAAAACACGATAAGCGGGGTGTCGGGCCTAGGGAATGAGGGCCGGTTCCTTCGTGTCATTCGCTGCTAGGGAGGAGACGCCATGGGTGATGAAAAAAAGACCCAACCAAAGGACTTTATCAGGGCAATTATTGATGAGGATCTAAGGACCAACAAGTATGGAGGGCGTGTGCATACGCGCTTTCCTCCTGAGCCTAATGGGTACCTGCACATTGGCCATGCAAAATCTATATGCCTGAATTTCGGCATTGCTGAAGAATATGGTGGGTTATGCAATTTAAGGTTTGACGACACAAATCCCAGCAAAGAGGATGTGGAGTACGTCGAGTCCATAATGGAGGATGTGGGCTGGCTCGGCTATGACTGGGGTGATCGGCTTTACTATGCCTCGGATTATTTTGAGCAATTGTACCAATACGCCATTGAGCTTATTAAGATCGGCAAGGCCTATGTTTGCGACCTGAGCCCAGAGGAAATCAGGGAATACCGGGGCACCCTTACCAAACCAGGGAAAGAGAGTCCTTACAGGAACCGCTCGGTGGAAGAGAACCTGGATCTTTTTGAGAGGATGCGCGCTGGGGAGTTTCCTGATGGGTCGCGCACCTTGCGGGCAAAGATCGACATGGCCTCACCTAACCTCAATATGCGTGACCCGGTAATATACAGGATCATGCGTGTAACTCACCACCGTACTGGCGACAAATGGTGCATTTATCCCATGTATGATTTTACCCATTGCTTATCTGACTCCATTGAAAGAATCACACACTCGCTTTGTACCCTGGAATTTGAGGATCATAGACCCTTATATGATTGGTTCCTGGACCAACTGGGAGTTTATCATCCGCAGCAAATAGAGTTTGCCCGCCTTAATCTGAGCCACACAGTGATGAGTAAGCGCATGTTGGGCCAATTAGTTGATGAGGGATATGTAAGGGGATGGGATGATCCACGTATGCCGACCATTGCAGGTCTGCGTCGCCGCGGTTACACACCTAAGTCCATACGCACCTTCTGCGACCGCATCGGGCTGGCCAAGCGCGACAGCATGGTGGATATTGCGCTCCTGGAGCACTGTGTGCGAGAGGACCTTAATAAGAGGGCCCAGAGGGTAATGGGAGTTCTACATCCCCTGAAAGTGGTAATAGAGAATTATCCTGAAGGTCAGGCCGAAGAGC
>CAZAKC010000035.1:0-20834 GCA_964485655.1 uncultured Desulfobacteraceae bacterium | reverse complement strand
GCGTAAGGGATTGCCCTGTGGGGGCAATGTCTCTTTCACGGAAAAAGGCAGTGGTGGATGAGGCACTTTGCACAGAGTGCGGGGCCTGTATCAGGGTGTGCGAGCAAGGGGCGATTGAATCGACGGCCGATTCACTGCCAGGTGCAGTTAGATGCGAGGCATGTCCGGTCCATTGCGCTATAAACCCGGGTAAGCTTGGAGCATGCCACAGGTATACCAACGAGAAAGGCGAACTCAGAAGAGTCATCCGGCTACACACGTATGAAGATGTCAAAGATATTGTAGGCCTGTCGCCCGCTGAGGCGATACGTAAACCCCTTATAACGGGGATTGGGGCTGGTACCACATATCCTGATTGCAAGCCTGCTCCTTATATTGTGAAGGGAAAGCGCGACAATGTGGATGTGGTAACGGTGGTTACAGAAGCCCCATTAAGCTACAGTTCTCTGCTGATCAAGATAGATACTGATTTGCCTGTTGGGGAGGAAGGGGCCCCCGTATATGCTGGCAAAACAAAAGTGGGCATGGTGATTACGGAGCAATATGGCTCCAAGATGCTATCCCTGGGAGGAGTGAATTTATTGACGGGGCCGGGTGGAATTAGGGTGGCGAGGACCCTTGTAAGAGCAGCCAACAGGGAAATGGTTAGACTGAGGGTCAAGGGCGGAGCCAGTCTTGAGCTTCAGGTGGGCAAGCCGCCTGTGGTAGATGGTGTGATACCCAGTAGGATGAGGGTGGGTTGCGGAAGCGCAACAATGGGACTTTTTGCTCCACTGTTCTTGAAGACTGCCGATGAAGTGATAGTACTTGACTCCCATCTTACGAGCCTCATGAGCGAGCATGCTGCCGGCCGTTTTGTGGGAGCTAGACCCACTGGTGTGAAATTGCGCTTTAAAATGAGTACCCCGGGACGCTATTTTGGTGATCACGGAAAAGGATGGGGAGGAACCTCCATCGAAAATCCCGAGGACATCATACAGGAGATAGACACGACTATAGCATGGCCGGGAATGAAGATATTTATCACAGAGACAACGGGGTCCAAGGGGGCCATGTTTGAGCTCCAGGAAAATGGGACCTTGAAGCAAATACCGCTGAATGGACTTGCGCAGGAGGTAATGAAAGCTATATCATCTTCTTGTGAGCCATCAAGAGTTTCTGCCCTATATATGGGCGGAACAGGTGGCAGTGCAAGGGCGGGCGTTGCCAACCACCCCATAAAGCTTACCCAAGCGATACACTCTGCCAAAGCCAACCTTACCATTGGCGGCGCCCAGCCCTTTGTACTGCCGGGCGGGGGGATCAATTTCATGGTTGATGTGGAGAGGGTAAAAAAAGGGGCCTTTTACTGGACGCCGACTCCAGCTACCATTTGCCCTGTGGAATATACCATGACCCTTGAAGACTACGAACAAATGGGCGGACATGTGGAGGCCATGAAGCCCTTTGAGGCAATTGCTCCCTCACCTGTGGTGGATTAGATAGAGATGACCGAAACCAGCACCAGACAAATACACTTGCTTGAGGGGGGCAGAGTGCTGGCTGAGTATGGCCCTATGCAACTGCTGATATCCGCATCCATAGGGACAATACCGCAAGTGACAGAATGTGTCCGTGCAGCGAAGCAGTCATTTCACTACCTCGAATCAGTAGCGCTACATAAGGATTCTATTTTCGCTCCATGGCCCCGCGTGAAGGGGCACATTGGGGATGAAATAGTGGACAGTATGGTGTCTGCTTCCCGTGTTGTGGGTGACAGGGACCTCACACCCATGGCTGCGGTTGCCGGAGCCATTGCGGACGCAGTGGCAGACTTCCTCTATGAGCGCGGAATGACGCGAGTCATCGTGAACAATGGTGGGGATGTAGCCATTAGAATAGGCAGGGGCCAAAGTGTGCGGATTGGGGTGGGGCCGCAGGAAAAACTGGGAGGTTCCCCCGTTACGATAGTTTTAGGTGACTGTCAGCGATCATGGGGAGTGGCAAGCAGCGGGTTGGGGGGAAGAAGCCTTACCAAGGGCATAGCCCAGCTAGTCACTGTCGTTTCCGCCAAGGCAGCTCATGCAGATGCTGCTGCCACTGCAATAGCTAATGCGACCTTTGTTGAGGACCCTTGTGTAAGCATTGTGGACGCAGAGGATATTGATCCCAATACCGACATTGCGGGAACAAGGGTCGTCAGTGGGGTGGGGGAGATCAGTGAAGCAACCGTAGCGCTGGGACTCAAGAGAGGGAAGAAAAAGGCGGATGAGCTGATTGCCAGAGGTACAATCGCGGGAGCTTTTATAGTGATAAAGGACAGGGTGGCCCTTGCAGGGTCATTTGAGGAACTGATGAGTCGAGGGAAAATCCACTGATAAGAAGGAGGAGTGCTATGGAAGTAAGGAAATACGTAACAATCGTAGAGGAGGTGCGGTCCGAAGGGGGTAAAGAGGTCTCCCCCCCTTGCAGACGGGCTGCGGCTGTAGCGGTTATCAAGAATCCTTTTGCAGGTAAATACGCTGAAGATTTAACCCCGTTAATGGACATTGGGGAGCAATTGGGTGGCACGCTGGGAAAGATGGCAGTTGACGCCCTTGGTATTCCCCCTGAAAAAGCGGAGAGTTACGGTAAGGCGGCGATAGTGGGGGAAAAGGGGGAAAGGGAGCACGCGGCTGCGATTCTCCATCCCAAGCTGGGCAAGCCGTTTCGGGAATCTGTAGGCGGCGGAAAGGCCATCATCCCATCTGCCAAGAAGATGGGAGGACCGGGAACGGTGATTGATGTGCCCGTGCATTATAAAGATGCGGCCTTTGTGAGATCCCATTTCGATGCCATGGCAGTGAGGGTGGAAGATGCCCCGTGGGAAGATGAGATTGTGGTTGTACTGGTGGTTACCGACTCTGGTAGGCCGCATGCCCGGGTTGGAGGGCTAACAAAGGATGAGGCAAAGAAGGAAGATGGGCTGAGATAAAAAGACGCTAAAGGCTGCTTTATGCATCTTAGAGTTCAATGATCGATTCATCCAGGGGTGTGATATTTTCACACCCCGTTTCGGTTATGACATAATTGTCTTCCAGGCCTATGGCCCCGAGGCCGGGAAACACGGCCTTGGGCTCGAGAGCAAGGACCATCCCGGGGGCGAGGGTGACCTTAAAACCCCTGCCAATCACAGGCCACTCGTCCATCTCAAGCCCTATTCCGTGGCCCACGAATCGTGCCCGACGCTGCCCGAATCCCATGAAGTTTTCTGCGAGACCTAGCTCTTCGGCCTTTCCAAACACCTGAAAGTATACCTCTTCGCATATGGCCCCAGGGCGCAATAGTTTCTCTATTTCCCGCTTGAGTGAAAGGATTTTCCCATAGGCCTGCACCAAAGACGGGGAAAGTTTGCCCACAACAGCGGTGCGCGTCTGATCCGAGAGGTAGCCGTCTATGCCAAAGCACAGGTCGATCAAGACAGGACTATTCACTTCAATGGGCCAGTGGCCTGCCCCATAACCAAAGGCAGGAGTGGAGCCCAGTCCACCAGTGGGACTATTTACCATGGAGGGAACAGCACCCCTGGGGCCGGCCAAAACATGGCCATAATATGATTCTTGGTTAAATCCCCTCACCCGGTGGGCACCAAAATGGGAGCGGCGCCTTGCGATTCTGATGATTTCAGACTGAAGTCCCACTTCCGTCATTCCTGGCTTGAGAATCTCGGGGAGGTGAGACAGGGCCTCTGGCAATATGGTGGCGGAGACCTTGATCTTTTCTATCTCATAGGGACTTTTTATCATCCTGATTTTCTTGATCGCCGAAGATATGTCCACCGGCCGGGAGGATGGAAACAGGGCCGATATCCGATTGAAAAACGACACGGGAAGTACATCAAATTCCAGACCTAATGTACCCGGGCGAGAAGAACCAAACATCTGCGAGCAGAGTTCGCCCAGATCCTTCAGGCTGGAGATGGCTTCAATAGCCTCAAGGGAAGATTCTTCCCTTACCCTGTCAATATTTCCTGTGACAGCAAAAAGTGGGTCCCCTTTTTGAGGTACCAGCAGATATCCCCTCTGAATAGTACCAGTGAAATAGAATAAGTCAGCATTCTGCACGATTATTGCCAGATCAACTTCGCGCTCTGCCAGGGCTTGTTTCAGAGCACTGATACGCGCCTCAATTTCCGGCTTGGGAGTTTTCCGATCATGGAATTCTTTATTCATTTGCCTCCTCCAGTGTATCTGTAGAGCTTATTGAAGCAGCTTCTCTTTATGGCGACCCTGTCAAGCTTGCCAAAATAATACGGCCTGATCTAAAAGGCAACCACGGGGCAAAACGTTTTCTTGTCTAAGAAGTAAAAAGATATTATTGTAACCATTTGACAAAAGGCCTCACCACTGACGCAGGGGATCTTGATAACAAGCCAAGCCGGCAAGATTTTTGCATATCCATCAGGGTGTTATGCCAAGTTTTAGATGTAAAATGACCACACCTGAGGGCAAGGTGGTCCAGAGGCGTTTTTTTGCCTCCAGCAAGGCAGCCCTAAGGGAGGAGTTGGAGCGGGAAGGCAACTTCGTGCTGGACATTCGCAGGGCGGAGTCCGTCGGTGAGGTACTGAAATTAGGGACAATAAGGAAGCCGATCAAGACCAAAGACTTTTTGACCTTTAATCAGGAATTCCTTGTGCTGGTCAAGGCGGGGCTACCAATAATTTCGGCCCTGGATGCTATCATTGAAAAGGGAGGTAATCCCGAGTTCTTAGATATATTGAAAGAGATCCGGACTGATGTGGCTGGAGGCGAATCTCTGTCCACGGCTTTTTATCGATTCCGACACATATTTTCCGGCCTTTATGTGGCCACTCTGCGTGCGGGAGAAAAAAGTGGTAACCTTGCCTCAGCCCTCGCTAGGCATATCCAGTATCTAAAAAAGGTTGAGGAGATCCGCAAGAAGGTCATAACTGCGTCCGTTTATCCAGTGATTTTGACTGTGGTCTCCCTGTTCGCACTTATATTTTTGCTCACGTATGTAGTACCCACATTTGCCAAGACGTACCTGGAATCAGGCACCAAGTTGCCGACTATTACTTTGGTTCTTGTGCACTTTACAAGCGGGATAAGGGACAACTTCGTGATCCTAGCCACGACGCTCGTCCTTGTAATAGCCGGTGTGTTGTATTGGAGCCGGACAGAATCCGGGGCACTAGTATTGGATAAGGCAAAGTTAAGGGTGCCATTTTTTGGTGATCTTTATCTCCACTATTACATTTCCAGGTTCGCCAGGACACTAGCCATGGTGCTAGGCGGGGGGATACCATTGCTGGAGGCAGTGAGAACCGCCACAGTGACCCTGAGGAACCGGTTTATGAGAGAAAAGCTGGATAATGTGACCCACATGCTGGAGCAGGGAGAAGGATTTTCCAGTTCCCTCGCAAAAGTTGGAGTATTACCCGGGCTGGCACTTAGAATGATAGATGCAGGAGAGAACAGCGGCGCATTGGAAGATGTTTTGCTCGATCTGGCAGAGTTTTATGAAAGTGACGTGGAGACCCGGCTTTCAATTATTACCTCGGCCATTGAACCGGGCCTCATGATAATCATGGGGCTACTGATAGGTTTTGTGGTCCTTGCCATGTATTTACCGATTTTCCAAATGGCCAGCACGGTTGTTTAGGAGGGCAGGCTTTTGGGTGATACGCTTGAAATCAGGAAACAAAAGCGAATGAAATTCGGTGATTGGGCTGTCAAACTGGGGTTCATGACCAGGGAGCAGTTGGACTATGTCAATTCCAAGATGAACATAACCCAGCAGCGTGTGGGTCAGATTTGCATTCAAGAAGGCTTTATTGACGACGAAAAGCTCGCCCAGATCATCGCCATCCAGCATGCCTATGAGTATGTAAGTCTGGACGATGAGGTGGACCAGGAGCTTATGAATATGGTCCCTCTCGAACTTATGACCAAGTACCAGTTTGTGCCTTATGAACTCAGGGATGATACCTTTGTTATAGCTATGGCTGAACCAAGGAATTTTCTCAAGGCTGTGGACGAACTGGAAATACTGCTGGACATGAATATTGCCATTGTCGTGGCCAGCGAGAAAAGAATTAAGGAGTTGCTGAAAAAAATAGAGTCCTCCTCCTCCATGGTTGCCATCTCCGAGGATATGCGTTTACCCCTGGTGAAAGAATCGGAGAAGGGAGAAGATATCCTTAGTATTGAGAAAGTCACCATGGAAGAGAGCCCTATTGTCAGGCTCATTGATTCTACTATTCTGGACGCAATAAACAAGAGGGCGAGCGACATTCATATTGAGACCTCAGAAGACGGGGTAGTGATACGATACAGGATAGACGGGATGCTTCACCAGGCCACGGAACCCCTAGACCAGAAATACCAGTCATCAATTGTCTCCAGGATCAAAGTGATGTCTGAATTGGACATCTCTGAGAAGAGGATTCCCCAGGATGGCCGGTTTAAATTAAAGGTGCAGGACCGCTACATTGACTTCAGAGTTTCCATACTACCCACTATATTTGGCGAGGATGTTGTAATCAGGATTTTGGATAGAGAAAGTCTAGTGGCTGAGGTGGGGGACTTCAGGCTTGATAGCATGGATCTGCCACCAAATGAAGTGGCCCGCCTGCGCAGGATGATCCATGCCCCCTATGGGATGTTTTTGATGACAGGTCCGACCGGAAGCGGCAAGACAACGACTCTTTACAGAGCGCTGTCAGAGATCAACACAAAAGAAGAAAAAGTGATCACCATTGAGGATCCTGTAGAATACCAATTAAAGGGTATCGTGCAGATTCCGGTGAATGAGAAAAAGGGGCTCACCTTTGCCCGGGGTCTGCGATCGATCCTGCGGCACGATCCAGACAAAATACTGGTAGGGGAGATCAGAGACCCCGAAACAGCGCAGATAGCACTTCAGTCTGCCCTTACGGGTCATCTGGTTTTCACGACGGTGCATGCAAACAGCTCTTTTGAGGTTATTAATCGGTTTGTTCATATGGGAATAGAGCCATACAATTTAATGGCAGCCCTCAACTGCATCGTTGCTCAGAGGTTGATCAGGACCCTTTGCGAATGTAAGGAACCAATAAAGCTTTCCGAGGAGAGGCTGGCTGAGTCAGGCCTGAACCCTTCCCGCTACAAGAGCCATGTCTTCTATGAGGCAAGAGGGTGCGAGATGTGTAAGGGGACAGGCTATAGAGGGAGGAAGGCGATTGTAGAACTGATAGAGATAGACGATGATATACGGGAGGGTTTTGTCCAAAGATTGCCGGTCTCTGAGCTGAGGAAACTGGCAACTCGCCAAGGGACGACCTTCCTTCGAAGGGCGGCTGTGGAGGAAGTCCTTAAGGGGGTTACAACCCTGAGGGAAGCAAATAGGGTCACATTTATTGAACCCCTTGACTAATATATTGGGTGTAAGCGGTTTCGGGGCGAAAGGAACAAATAGTGCTGCGTAAATTCCAGAGAGTTCTTACAGGAATGGAGATAACCTCCGAGAGCGCCAAACTTGCCCGTATCTTGCGGGAGAAGCGTGGGTGGAAGCTGCTGGGATGCATATCCGTGCCCTTTCCTGACGAGACGCTGAAGTTGTCTTACAAGAATCAGAACGTAAATGACCCCCAGGCCTTCACTCGCGTGATCAGGGAGGTGATCCGAAGAGCGGAGATAAAGGGTGGACGTCTGGGCCTTTCAATACCGAGTGAAGTGGTGAAGGTGAGTATTCAGCACTACCCTGAACTGCCCGATTCAGAGGACGAAATTGAACGTATGGTGGCATGGTGGTCCAGAAAGTCTTTGCCCTTCCCCGTGGAAGGCTCCCGTATTTCCTACCACATGTTAAGCCCCACATCGCGAGGAGAGAAGAGAATGCTGGTCGCCATTGGATTTACGGAGGTGATACGTGAGTACGAAATGGACTTGAGGGAGGTAAGGGTATACCCTGAGGTAATAAGGCCTTCATGCGTGAATCAGTTCAATTTTTACCAGGAGAGGATACCTCCTTCGGGAATTATCGGATTTCTTGGACTACTGGAGAATTTCTTCACATTTTTCGTGTTTGATGGCGGAGAGCTTGTTTTTTACCATGGGGTACGCCGGGGCTTTTCAGATATCCATTTTTTTCAGGATGTGGAAATGACCATGGAACTTTTTCAAAATGAAAATCCTGATATGGAACTTGAAAAGCTATTCTTCGCCACTCAATCGGGTTTTGGCGCTGAACTCAAGAAGGGACTGGAGAGTCTGGGTGAAATGGAGGTCCTGGAGCTGAATGCTGGCGATATGATCAATGCGAGTGAGATTGAGGTGAGTGCTGATAGCAGCCTTGATCTTGATCGATATGCCTCTGCCATAGGGGCGGCCCAAAGTCTTTTAGAATGAGAGAGATCCGGTGGCACTGAGCAGAATAAGAATCAATCTTGCTACGTTTTCATATAAGAACAGAGGCCTTGAATGGGCCCTCGTTGGGGTGCTCTGCGTTTGCGTCATAGCCTTGTCAGCATATTTAATTCATCTGGCGGCGGTATATCAGGGTGAGATCCTGCAGTATTCTAACAAGATTGCCAGGCTCCAGAGGACAATGCGGCAGAAAGAGGGGAGGCAAAAGTTCCCAGAGGTCAGGTTGACTGAAGAAGATTTGAAGAAACTGGAGGCGGATATCACTTTTGTCCAGAGTGTGATAATGAAAGATATATTCCCCTGGGACATGGTGCTGAGCGCACTTGAGAGAAATATTCCAAAGGGGATCTACCTGCACAAAGTACAGACCAGTAGTGCACCACTAGGCTTGAAACTTTCGGGTAGTGCACGGTCCATGGCGCAGATTTCTGCGTTTCTTAAAAACTTGGACCTTAACGAGATATTCCGAACCAACCGATTGGTGAAATTCAGTGTGGAAAAGGGTGGTTCTTCGCCACAAAGTAGAGGTGATTTGGTGCATTTTGACATCCAGTCGGAGTTGGATACGGAAAAGATTATGAAAAAGATAACATCATGGAGCAGGGCTCCTGGGGGGCCTGAGTCGGGGGCCAAGTAAGGGGAAGCGATGAGGCGTAGGGCGTTGTTAAGGGCTGTTTTTTCAAATTGGCTTGTGATTGTCACATGCTCCGTGATCCTGCTGTTGAACGTCACCTTTTATTACTTTTTTGTCAGGGAACAGCAAGAGAGCATTGGCCGCCTCGAAAAGCAGTACTCCATTGTGAGAAAAGGCAAGCTGAGGAAGGGAGAGGATCGCTTTGAAAGCATAATTCGAATGAAAGGTGACCTGGAGGCCTTTATGAAAGCAGTTCCCGAAGAAAGCTCGTTTCCTCAGCTTGTGCACCAAGTTTACAGCATTATACAGGAAAATGGTTTGAGTTCCAGCACAATGGCCTTCAAACCTCAGGAGGCCGGACATCTGTCCTTAACCAGATATGCTACCTCATTCAAAGTTGTGGGTACGTATCGGCAGGTAAAACGGTTCCTGGCCCAACTGCTGGATGCAAAGAATTTGTTTTGCGTAGACGGGTTTGTGCTGGAAAAAAAAGAAGCAGGGAGGAAGGTGTCAATGACATTGAATCTATCCCTGTATCTCAAATAGGTCTGGCTCCACTGGCATGGACAGGAAAAAAAAGATACTGCTGGTTCTTTTTGGGCTCCTCATAGTGTCCGTTGTGTATCGTTATCGTCACCCCTTTGAGCAACAGAGGGTTACGGAACTCAGGTACACACCGGGGCAGAGGAGGTCGACACTGAAAAAACACGAAAAAGCCAGAATGTCCAGGCGCGTGAATAATAAATATCCCACACTTAGCAACTTAAATCTCTTTCTGCATCCACCGAGACACTCTGCCACGGTAATACGAAATCTTTTCTTTAGCACAGAGGACGTTAAAAAGAAAACGGCCGCACTAGCGGCTTCCTCTCCATCGGCTATGCCGCAGCAGGTAATGAAAGCGGAAGATCCTGTTCAGCAAGCCATGAAGGAACTTAGCAGATTCAGGGTGTTTGGCTACTTTGAAAATAATGGAGAGATAGTACTATTTATTGAAAGGGGTAGGGATATATTCGTGGTAAGGAAGGGCGACTGGATTGATGGGAGGTTTCAAGTGAGGGAGATAACGCCTAGCTCTATCACTATCTGGGCAAGAGATATAGGAAAGACGGTTAATGTGGCCCTGGATCAATAGCCGACTTTGGTGTAAGTAGGCAGTGGAAGAGATACTTGTAAAACTTACGGAGATCTCCAATGGAAAAACCTAGAGGACTTCCGCAAAGCACCTGGTACGGGTTATGCTTCGTAATTATAATAAGCCTTCTGACCTTCGGCTGTGCTGCTACGAACAGGGGGTTAATTGGAAAGGCATCTGCGCTGTCCTCTGCTGGCCAGTGGGATAAGGCAGTGCAAGTATATCAGGAGGCAGTGGGAAGACACCCTGCAGACCCAGAGTTAAGGCTTTTTCTCACCAAGGCCAAGTGGAATGCCTCGGTTGCTCATATGCAAAAGGGTGAGGAGCTACTTGATAAGGGACACTATGATGAGGCCGTATCGGAGTTTCAACTGGCACTGGCATTCTATCCGGCAAACCATAAGGCTGCGAGACTGATAGAGAAGGCGCGTAATATTCAGGAGTCACTGTATCAGACAAATAGGGGAAAGAGCCTCATACGAGCAGGCAAATACGCACAGGCCAGGGAGGCGCTCGAAAGGGCGCTGGAGCTGGACCCCGGCAATACTGCGGCCAAAGAGGTGCTCAAGGAATTAATGGCGAAGGCAAAGGAGGCTCCAAAGTATTTCTTGAGGGTAAAGACAAAGGGGCCAATCTCACTGAAGTTCAAGAAGACCCCTGTGAGCAATGTATTTGAGGTGCTGAGCAGGCTCACAGGAATTAACTTCATCTTTGATAAAGACGTACAAGATTCAAGGGTAACACTGTTTATGACCGATGTGAGCTTTGATCATTTCTTGGATGTGCTGCTCAAGACAAGCGGGCTGGCTGCCAAGGTGGTTGATCCCACTACGGTTGTTGTTTACCCAAATGTTGAAGCAAAGATCCGAGAATATCAGGATCTGAAGATAAAGACATTTTATTTAGATTATCTGGATGTGAAAAAAGCGGTGGCATTACTTGCCAAGATCGTTAAGACCAGGGACATCATTGGCAACGAAAAACTCCACTCGGTTGTTGTAAGGGGCACTGAACAGCAGATCGAAATTGCCTCAAGACTTATTGAGGCTAATGACAGGCCTCCTGCTGAAATATTGCTGAATGTAGAGGTACTGGAGGTAAGCCGTAGCAAGGAAAAACAGCTTGGGATAGAGTTTAATCCTTCTTCCATCACATTCGGCATCGGCGAGGCAGCAAAGGCGGTGAGTGCGGAGAGCAACTTTGCAGACACCGCTTCAATTTATGCCCTTGACAGGCTTACCAGCAAGGAGGTGTTGCTTTCCTTGCCCACGGCCACCCTTAATCTCCTTAAACAAGACACCGATACCAAAACCCTGGCCAACCCCCAGATACGAGTAAAGAGTGGTGAGAAGGCCAAGATTCACATTGGTGAGCGTGTGCCTCTGCGGGTCAACAGAAGAATTGACACCACCGGTGTAGTCACAAACGACTATCAGTATCAGGATATAGGCATAAAGCTTGATTCAAAACCTGTAATCAATACCCAAGATGAGGTCACATTAAAGCTAAATGTAGAGGTCAGCGCATTGGGGCCAAATCTCGGCACAGTGGATGAACCACAGTATTCAATTAAGACCAGAAGGGCAAACAGCACTCTTACTGTGAGAGACGGTGAGCCTGTTATTATCGGGGGCCTTATAAGTGATGAAGAAAGGCGAACGATTCGAAAGGTCCCGCTGTTGGGCGATGTCCCCATCTTGGGCCATTTGTTCACCAACCTGGATACAAGCAGGGTAAAGACAGATATCATCATGACCATCACGCCCATTGTGTTGCGGGGGGAGACGGTCCCCAGACGAGAGGTGAGGGAGATCTGGTCTGGCCAAAGCAAGAGGTTTTCCATGCAAGAGCCCTATGAGAGCAAGGCGCGAAAACAGATGAGGTATCTGGCCTCAGGGGTTAGATCCAACATGATTTTACCCAAAAGGAGGCCAGCTATCGCGAATGCCAAGGGGGAGGGCACTGCAAGGGCAAGGCCTGAGAAAAAACAGGGGACAAAGGAGGCTCCAAGGCCAGATAATGCCTTGCCAAGAAAAGCAAAGACAGGGAAACAGGGATCCCATCCAAGCAACACTGCTACGGCAGTAACACCAGGGCCTTCTGCAAAGAAGGCCAGCGACAGTAATCAAGTGATTGTGACTAAAAAGCTTTGGCCGGCCATGTTGGGCTATAGTATACATGTTGGGTCATATACCCAGGAATCTCGAGCCAAGAGGTGTCTGACGCAGCTCAAACGGGAAAACTATGATGTATTTATGATACCGGCACATGTTCCCGGGAAGGGATTCTATTACAGGATATTTGTTGGAAAATTCAAGGACCGGGATTCAGCCAGGACTGTTTGCGAGGCACTGAAGTCCCGAAAAGAATTCTCTAAGGATATCCATGTGGTCAAGAGAGTTTGGGCTTTTGGAGGGTGAAGCATGTTCCACCGTTGGTTGAATAAAGCGGGACTTACCTTTATTGAACTGATGGTAACCATGGTCATCCTTTCGATCCTTGCCATGGGGATCCTGCCCCTTTCCCAGGTGACCCAAAAGAGAATAAAGGAGATAGAGCTCAGAAGGGATCTTCGTCTTATCCGCAAGGCGCTTGACGAATACAAGAAGCTGGCAGATGAAGGGAAGATAGAGACTGAGCCCTTCTCTAGTGGGTATCCCAAGAACCTGGAAGTCCTGGTGGATGGTGTGGATTTGAAGGGCCCCGTACCATTCAAAAAGAAATTTCTCCGCCGCATACCAAGGGACCCGATGACCGAAGATGGTAAGTGGGGTCTGAGATCTTACTTTGACGACCCGGACAGCGAGACGTGGGGTGGACAGGATGTCTATGATGTGTATTGCAAAAGTGATAAGCAGGCCCTTGACGGTACATATTATAAAGATTGGTGATGGGCGGGGCCGGCGGGATAAGCCGTAGTGCAGCGGTGCTCAGGAGGTGCATTAAAGGGTGAAGAGAGGCTCAAAGATGCCTGAGACGACCAGCATAAAGAAAAAAGAGGGCTATACGCTCATCGAACTGATGATCGTTCTGACTATAATAGGGATACTGGTTTCCATGGCCCAGCCCAATTTCCAAAAGGCAGTGATTCGGGCGAGAGAGACCTCCCTCAGGCGCACCCTATTCGTTTTGCGGGACGTTATAGACCAATACTATGCAGACCATGGAAAGTACCCTGATAGTCTGGACAGCCTGGTGGAAGAGCATTACATCCGGGCAGTGCCAAAAGATCCTTTTACCAGGTCCAATAAGACATGGGTAATCGTTCCCCCTGAGGACGAAAAAGGCCAGGTCTACGATGTGCACAGTGGGAGCAACCTGGTAGGGCTGGACGGGGTACCTTATAATGAATGGTGAGCCAGGTCTTGAACAGGGGTTGACCAGATTCAGGTGGCGGTGCAGAGGCCCTGCGAGAACTATGGGGCGGCTGTCAGAGCCATGGGGCTTTACCTACGTAGGGGCTCTCATCCTCGTTATAGTCACCGGTATTGCCGTCAGCGCGGCCAGCACCTATTGGAGCACGATGGTCAGGCGGGAAAAGGAGGCGGAGTTGCTATTCAGAGGAGACCAGATCCGAAAGGCAATAAAGTCTTACTATGAGCAAGCACCCCCGGGCCATGCCAAATCATACCCTTCTAGTCTTAAAGATCTGATTAAGGATCCGAGATATATGAAAGTGGTCAGGCACTTGAGGAGAATATATAGGGATCCAATGACCGAGGACGGGCAATGGGGCCTTATTTTAGATGGAAGGGGCGGAATAAAAGGAGTATTCAGCAAGAGTAAACAGAGGCCTATTAAGGTGGGCAACTTTCCCGAAGAATACGAAAGTTTTCAAAAGGCAGCAACATATCAGGACTGGAAGTTCGTCTACGTGCCCAAAATCGCGGTTCCCAAAAAGGTCAATAAATAAAGGACTTAGAGCGGTAGGAGACTAGGACACATGAAAAAAATTTTACTCTTCACAGGGCTGTGGTTTTTATTCTTTGCTCCCTTGGCCACGTTGGCTGGAGACCCTCTTGAGGCGCTTCTGGAGGAATTTAATAAAGAGTATAATGCAGTTAAGCCTCCTTCACAGTACAGCTCAATTAACTCTGATTATAAACTCAGCCAGGCGGCGCTGGGCACACTTTATACCACAAAAGCAATTGGATTGCTGTATAGGCAGAATCAAGAGTTGCTGGACAAGTACGACGAAATGCTAAGGAAATATGATAAGATTATAGAGCAGAACCGGCAAATCATTAAGATACTTTCGAGGGTAGCCAAGGCGCAGGAAAAACTTTGTGCTTCGAAAAACCCTGAAGAAGAATCAGGGGGATGGCAGGGCAAGTGAATCGTATCACAGTCACCTTGCTTGGCCTATTGTTCCTGGTTTTAATAACAGAGGGCATTTTGTCACCTGCACGAGGGCAAATCTATGGCTATCAAGATGAAGATGGCTACTGGCATTTTCCGCAGTTGAATCCTTCCAATACTGAGAGCATGCCCGCTCAAAGAGCAAAAGGCTGGCAAAAAGATTTTTTTATCGCATGTTACAGGCCCTATATAATGGCGGTATGCAGAAAGTATAAGGTGAACGCAGCCCTTGTAATGGCCATTATAATGGCAGAATCAGACTGTGACCGGACGGCTGTGTCGAGGAAAGGGGCAATGGGATTAATGCAACTGATGCCCCGGACTGCTGAGCGATTAAATGTTGGCAACCCTTTTTCTCCGCGCAACAATATTGAGGGAGGTGTCCGGTATCTGAGATACCTTCTTGGCAGATTTCATAATGATATCGCACTCACTGCGGCAGCATATAATTGCGGAGCCTCAAGGGTTGAGGCAGCGGGAGGCATTCCCCCTATCCCGGAGACAAGACAATTCGTCCATAAGGTCCTGTCCTTCTACCATCAGTTCAAATCTGCCGCGAGAAACTGATCTCCGAAAGAGAAAGGTTTTCGAGCACTTGGTTTGTCCTTGATTTGGGCAAGGGGCTCTTTTTTAATCCGGTGACATACTCGGGTATAGAGCGAACATCGCGTATACACGCGAACAAAGCACAAAGCAAAGCCTCTTTTGGATGGGGGAGCAATATGGTGTGACATACCGGCCGCTGTCGCGTCCAAGGCTGATCTACATTGCTGTCAAGGCGCAGGGCCACGGCCGCTCAGCGACCCAATCGTTGCTTCTAGCCTTGAAATCGTTGAGTGAGAAGTGACACTTAACTTAAGATAAACTTCGATCCCACGCTGTTGAGCACGAAGGAGCCCGGGAATTCCTCCTCGAATCGATGAATGGCTTTCCACCCTGTACAGTGCATGGGAACAAGTACAGAGGGATCTATTTGCTTGAGTTCCCTTATGGTATCTTCGATGATAGGCTCAAAGAAGGCCCCTGAAAGGTGAAATCCTCCGAATACAGCATAAACTCTATCCTCGCCTGTTACCTTTCTGGCATGAAGTATTGTATTTATGATGCCAGCATGACTGCACCCGGCTACGATCACCAGGCCCTTGTTCGCTAAATTTATGACCAGTGCCTGGTCGTCAAGGATAGGGTCCGGGATCACCTTACCGTCTTTTTCCATCATGGCATTAGGAAGTCCCTTTTCAAATACCGTGACTCTCTGTACTTGTCCTGTCACTCCTACTTTTCTTTTGGCAATGGCAACAGGATCCTCCGATAGAATTATCTCTGCACCCTTTTTCTGAAGCGTCTCTTTATCCAGTGTCTTGGGGAACAGAAGCTTGGTGCCGTCTTCAAAGGCTAGGTATCTAGGAGAGGAAAAGGCAGCAGGATGAAGCACCAGCTTGGCTGGTCGCTCCATTTGCTCGAGCAGTGGCAAAAGGGTTCCGGTATGGTCCATATGCGCATGGCTGAGGACGATAGCTTCGATTTGCTCCACATTTATGCCTAGCACATTCATATTATGAATCACACCGATGGGAGTCCACCCGGTATCAAGTAGTACAGAGCGGCTTTCCTCTCCCTTTTGTACTGTTACAAGCAATGAAAGGCCATGCTCAGCAACCACAGTAGTGGTGGGGATCTGTCCTCCCGTTGCAAGAGGGGGCCTTTGGACGATGTCACTGCCAGGCAGCAAGACATCAATATAGTTATCCATCAAAGTAAGGATTTCTACTCTGTCCACAGTTTCGAGCTGAAGAGTTATTTCGTTCATGCTAGTCCCTCCTTTCTTGAACGGACTGGAGTTTTGCCCACAGCTCCTTTACCTGCTTCTTAGTCTGCCCAAGTGAGCCTTCATTATGGATAACAAAATCAGCATATCCCAGTTTTTCGTCTATAGGAAGTTGAGCGTTAAGGATATTTTCGGCTTGCTCCCGTGATATCCCGTCACGTGTCATCAATCTTTCTACTTGTTTTTCATATGGTATATACACCACAATTATTTTGTGAAAGATGTACTGTAGGTTTAGCTCGATGAGAAGGGGTATCACCGCTTGAATAATTGCATTGGGATCCTTAGCAGTAATTTCGTTAACTTGTCTGACAAACTCCTGATGGATCCTGGGATGTGTAAAGCTTTCGAGCTTCTTGCGTTTTTCCATGTCTGTGAAAACAATATCTGAAAGCTTCTTTCTGTTGAGGGTGTCATCTTCGTTTAACACCTGTCTGCCGAAAAAGTCTATAATTTCCCTCCAGGCAGGCTTTCCAGGCTCTACGACCTCTCTCGCTAGCACATCAAAGTCAATAGTATAGGCACCAAGGTCTGCAAGCATGTTGGCAACTGTGGTTTTACCGCTTGCAATACCCCCGGTGAGGCCCAGCAGAAGCCTGTTGTCTTTTCCCCTTATTTCTTCAAGTTGGGCCAATGATCCATAGCTACCCGGAAAGGCTTCAGCGAGATCTTGCTCTGCTCCTGCATAGCTTATGGGATAGCGGATGCCGCGTCTGTAAAGGGCCTCCATTCCCTTCAGCGCCTTTTCCATCATGCCTGCTGGTATGGCCATGACCAGGTCTTCATCCTGCGCATGGCCGTATCTGCGCTCTCCGTAACAGGGTATGGTGAGTGATGGCTTACCGGTGAGATAACACCTGGCAATGGCATCGGAGCAAGATGACTCGCCCACACAATAAAAGTTCATTACCTCGTAGTTCTCGAATTGGAGCGAATTGATCAACAACATCATCTGCGCCGGGTTGGCGTAAATTAGCACGATATCAGGTTCAAATGGATTGTACACAAGGGGAGCAAGGGCTACGGCTTCATATTTCCCATAAGGCACCCTTGGTATGGAGGCCTCATACTTTTTGCCATCCTCGCGGGTTTTAACCCACACAATGCTTCTAAATGTACCGTCCTTATACAATTCTGGTACTTCTGAAAGGCCTATTATTGAGGGACATGTGGCAGCCAAGAAATCTCCTGCGTCGGCACCTACGGTCCAGTCAAAACTGCGCACAAGGGTGATTAATTGACACAGTGTAACTTTGTTTTCCATTTTCCTAAGGAAGGGAATGTGTTGAAGATCCTCCCTGCTCTCCAGCAGTTTAAAGGCCACAGGAAAGGACTTGAGTCGCATGAGTAATTCTATCCGCCTGATTATTTTCTCCCAGTCTCTCTTGGGTCTTTCAATTGCCACTATTTTATCCCCCTTTCCTTCCTGTATGCTATTGGCTCAAAAGCTCCATTGCGTAAGGCTTCAATGAAGTGGTGTTCACCCTTGATTCCCTCATCGAATGCAGTGGCATAAATTCCCACCTCTTCTACTTCATGAGCATCGCTGCCCCCTGTTGTGGGTTTTCCAAGGCCCTGGGCTACCTCCTGGGCAAATGCATTCTCTTTTCTGGTAACTTTTCCATTTAGAACCTCAATTGCATCCACCAAGCGGAACAGCGGGCGCTCCATGGCCTTCTCAGGACTAAGGCCTAACTGGCCTACACCAAAAGTGAGGAAGCCTCTGAACGGATGGGCTACAATGATGAAGCCTTTCGCCCTGCGGACCTCTTCACTCAATTCTTCAAGCTTGATTATTCCTGTGATCTCCTTTTCTAGTCCAAAGACGAGCATATCGCCCTGGTCAGTTGTGATTTCATTCCCCCTCAGTATCAAATAATCATGTTTTTCCATTAGCCTGTCCACCTCGGCCCGCGACCAATTGTAATTGTGGTCCGTAAGGCACAGAGCATCGAGGCCTATTGTCTTTGCTTCCAGGATTAATTCATCTACAGGCGCGGAGCTACAGGGAGATGCGGGGTAGGTATGGGCGTGGAGATCAATAACAAAGCGCCCATTGCCCGGCTTTCTTTTGGTCGGTGTTGTGGCTGCCTGCGTACTGACCCCGGCTGAGATGTGGGGCGCCTCAGCGTTAGCCTGTGGCTTAACCGCTTGAGGCTTTTTCTGCTCAGCCTTCTCACTCAGTAGCTGGCTTACAGTTTCCCTCGCAGTGTGACAGCACTCAAGTAAAAGGTTTCCGTAATGGCGGCATGCCTTTCGTCCGACGATTTTCTTTACCTGGGTTGAGAAGTTTTCCCCCATGGTCAACCCGACTGCCTCTTGGAGGAAAGGTATAGCTCGGGGGCACTCAGGTGTGGTCCAGCGGTTCCATTTGCCCTCTATGGAGAGGATCTTCATCTCAGGGACCAGGAGTTCCACCTGTAGCTCAAGTTCATATATGTCATCTGCAAGGATGCCGTAAACAACGAGCTTTCCTGGTTCCCTTTGAAATACCCTTATCAGCTTGTTCCGCATGAACTTAAGCATAATTGTATGTTCTCCCCATAATAATGATGTCCTTATCTGTTGCGGATGACGCCCAATGCCTAATGCCCAACCCGAACATCTTTCTGTCGGAATTAGGTCGGCGGCTCAATTCCTTCCACAAGAGAGCTGCCCGGGGCAAACGCTGCACAGCGGTTGTAAAGCCTGATATTTTCCTTTACCATGTTTCTGTAAAAGTTCTTCTCTCCCCTCTTGTCTTCAGGTGTTTGAAGTAGCACGTCTTTTGTGAAAGACAGGATCACGGCGTTACAGCACTCCTCCACCATAAATGCCAGTTGGCGTTCCAGAGGTGTTTCGCCCATGAGACCCTTTATTATCTTTTTCATACCTGGGCCTATGCGTATGCCCCTAAGTTTTGCAACCAGCTCTGAAGGATCAGTGGATGGTCTGACACTTGATCGTACCACTGTTGCCTTAGTGTCAAGGATTTCAAGGTCCGGCGTACTTACGACCACCTCTGCTATGGCCTCAGTAACTGTGTCAGTGAGCTGGCATACGGCACATAGCCTGTTTTCTGCGACAGCCTCCACAAAAGTGGAACGAATCCTGGAAAATAACAAAATATCCGGCATAGATACCTCCGAAAGGTTTATCTATTCACTACTAATACACCAATTTCTGATATTTTAATACACTCCCACCTCTGCACCATAGCGGTACATCTCTTCCACGGCTTCCGGCGTGCAACTGGCATGGAGCGAATTGCTTGATGCCAGCATATATCCACCCCCGGCCTTGGCCTGGACCATACATCTATCCACATCTTTTCGCACCAAATCAAGATCTGTTGTGGTAAGCACATTTACACAATCAACATTTCCCAAAAGCACCAACTTGTCTCCGTACTTATCCTTAATCCTCCCAAGATCATTGCCTGCTACCGGCTCCATGGCATGAAGGCCCTTGATTCCCGCCTCAATGGCAAGGTCAATAAGGGGTTCGATAAATCCATCAGAGTGCCAGAAAACAGGAATCTCGAGGGAATCAACGATCATCTTGTAATAGGGTATTGCCAGCTCATTGAAATCACCGGGAGAGACGAAGGTCTTCCCTTTATATGCTACATCATCTCCCATGACTATGAAATCCACTCCCAGTTCCTGGGCATACTTGGCAATACCAATGAACCACTGAGCCCTTTTCTCTATCACCTCTCTGATCAGGTTCCTGTCGTCATAAAGAGAATAGAAAAAGTGCTCAAAGCCCATGCTTTCCATGGTAAGGCCAAAAGGCCCGGTGTGTGAGTTCATACAAAAGGCCTTGTCTGGATATTCATTTCTGCATTTTTCTACAAGGTCCGGAGGGGTCCTTTTTTCCAACATGAGAGGTGGAATATACTTGTCCATGTCCTCGCGGCCCTTAAGGGCACCTCCGATATAAGAGCCTCTTTTCCAGATCCTGCCAAACTCATCCACCCCGTCCCACCCAGCAAAGGCACCTCCTGCAGTCTGATATTCTTGGGGAATATCCATTATAAGCGATGCCATGGCAGGCATGTCCCCGCACCAGTTCTGCATCCTGATGGGAAAAGTATCCAGGCCCATTTTATGGTAAGCCTTCAGTGCATTGCCTGCCCCCCATGCTTTAATAAATTTTGCATCAACGGAAAACGAGAACAGAGGCACTCTGTCAGGCTCGTGGTGATTTATCGTGGTCATTACTCTTTGTCTTGATGTCATTTTCATTTTTTACCGCCCTTCTGCGCTCCTTGTTTCCATTAACTGCAGCGCTGTTTCAACTGCTGAGGCCGCGTCCGGTGCATAGCCGTCTGCCTGTATTTGGGTTGCATACTTCTCAGTAACAGGCGCACCTCCTACCATCACTATGACCCTGTCCCTGACGCCGGCCTGTTCGAATGCCTTAATGGTGCTGTCCATCATAGGAAGAGTCATGGTAAGAAGTGCAGACAATCCCACGATGTTTGGACAGTGAATGCCTATTGCTTCAACA
>CAZAKC010000034.1:0-22214 GCA_964485655.1 uncultured Desulfobacteraceae bacterium | reverse complement strand
CAATGAGAGGCCTGCCAAAGGCCTCGCGCTCCTTTGCATATCTGATTGACTCCTCAAGGGCGAGCTCTGCTGTCATATTGGCTATCACACAAAGCTGTAGTCTCTCATTCTGAAAGTTCTGCATGATTCCATAGAATCCTTTTCCTTCCTCGCCAAGAAGGTTTTCAGCAGGAACCTTGCACTCATCAAAGAATATCTGTCCAGTGTCTGAGGCCCACCAACCCATTTTTTTTAAAGGTTTCGACACTGAGTACCCGGGAGAATCCGATTCTATGATGAGGAGGCTTATCCCCTTGTGACCTTCTTCTCCAGTGCGGACAGCAGTGGTGAGTTGGTCGGCCCTGCAGCCGCTGGTAATGTATGTCTTGCTTCCGTTGACGACGTAATGGTCACCTTTGAGCATGGCCCTTGTCTTGATATTGGCAACATCAGATCCTGCGTCCGGCTCCGTTACCCCCAAGGCGGAGATTTTCTCTCCCTTTAGCACTGGAGGAAGAAATCGCAGTTTTTGTTCCTCTGTGCCCAGAGACAAGACAGGGGGAATACTTATATCGAGAGACCCGAGCCCTGCCACCACGCCTGCAGATCCGCAGCGCATGAGTTCCTCTGTGGCAGCAATTTTCATGAAAAGATCGCCACCACTTCCGCCATATTTTTCAGGATAATAAATTCCAAGTATCCCGGCTTTGCCAGCTTTTCTATATAGGTCCACGGGGAACTCGCCTTTTTCCTCCCACTCATCCACGTAAGGAGCGATTTCCCTTTCCACAAATTTCCGCACAGTATTGCGGATCATATTGTGCGTTTCGCCAAAATATTCCTGGTAGTTACTCCGCATTCCTGCATGTCCCCGTTCTCGGTTCACTTTTAGAGATTAATTGGCAGTTTACCGATGCCCTCTACAAGCTATTATTCCTTTTTCTCCAACGTAGTTGAGCACTTTTTTACTTGCTTGGTGGTATAACGATTGCCTCTCCCTCAGCCACGGTTTCCCCTCGCTGGTTGCTCCAGCTAAGGGCCATCTTGACCCATTTCTTTTCATCAAGTTTTTCAGCCACGCGTGCTGTTGCGGTAATGGTGTCGCCAAAGTAAGTTGGAGCCTTGAAGCGGGTGGTGATCTCCACAAGTATGGTCCCCATACCTGGTAACTGCATTCCCATTACGGGGGCGATCAAGCTCTGGGGCAGAGCGCCATGGGCGATTCTAGTCTTGAAAGGCGTTTGTTTAGCATATTCCTCATTGAGGTGAAGGGGGTTAAAATCCCCACTGATGCCAGCAAAGAGATATACGTCGGTTTCAGTTATTGTTTTGGTAAAGCTGGCCTGCTCACCTATCTCAAGCTCGTCATAACTTTTGCCCAATTGGAATGTCATAATAAGTACTCCATTAATACTTGCGATAGTCCAGATTGATGCGGAATGACAAATGCCAAAGCCCCCCTCCCCCCTTTGGTAAGGGGGCACAGGGTGGCCAACTATCTGTGCCTCAGCTTGAGTCTCTCCCTGCATTCTTCAACACTGGCTACATCTCTACCCTGATCACGAATCATTCGCGCGGCTTTTTCAACAAGCTCACCATTGGATTTGGCCATAACCCCGGGTGACACGTAAAAGTTATCTTCCAGTCCTACGCGAACATTGCCGCCAAGTGCTATGGCCGTTGCGACCATCCTCCATTGGTCATGGCTGATACCTATTACCTCCCAGTCGCTTTGAGGCGGCAGTAGCCTCACCTGATGGGCGAGATTTTCCACTGTGGGCGGTATGCCCCCAAGCACACCCATAATAAGGCTCACCTGATATGGAGGCTCTAATAATCCCATATCTATCAAGGGGAAACAGTTGCCTACATGTCCTGAATCAAAGCACTCCATTTCCGGTTTTACCCCCGATTCCTTCATGGCGATGAGAAGGGGGACAATCTCAGAGAAAGGATTTGCAAACACAAAGTCAAATACGAAAGTCTTCCTTTTGGGATGATACTTGGCATAGTTCATGGAGCCCATGTTGAGGGCTGCAATGGCTGGTTTTATTTCTGTTACTGGGGCTATCTTTTTCTCCACAGGTATTCCCACAGCGCCTGTGGAGAAATTGATGATTACAGGGCACTCGGCGGTAACTGCCTCATAGATATTGCGATAGTCCTCCACCTCATAGCTCGGGGCGCCGTCGGGTTTTCGGGCATGAATATGCACTACTGCTGCACCAGCGTCATAGGCCCTCTTTGCCTCTGCGGCATACTCCTCCGGCGTATATGGTATAGCAGGACACTGGTCGCGATTAGCCACAACGCCCGAAAGGGCACAGGTAATCATACATGAGCGTTCGTAGTTTTGGTTTTCCTTTATCCAGAAAGAAGACATGCCTGAACCTCGTTAGCGGTGAACGGTCAACGGTTAACATCCCTTAAACTCAGGTTTTCTCTTCTCTAAGAATGCCCTCATCCCCTCTGCTGCATCTTCGGTTCCAATGATCTCGCCTAGCGCCTTTGACAGGTGATCTACAGCCTGAGCAAAGGGCATATCCCATACATCCCTGAATGCCTTCTTGCCAATTTTAATGCCTATGGGGCTTTTCTGTGTCAGGCCTTGAAGGATTTCTTCCACCTCTGCGTCAAGTCTTTCAAAAGGAACTGCCTTTGATATAAGGCCTGCGGCCGCTGCTTCGCGTGCCGGGACCTTTCGCGCCGTGAGGACCATATCCATTGTTCGCTTCAGGCCCACATGCCTGAGCAGAAGTACACCTACCATCATTGGGAAGATCCCCACATTGACTTCAGGAGTGCAGAAATAAGCATCTTCCCTGGCAATGACAATATCACAGGAAAGCATGAGGCCCAGCCCGCCAGCAAGGCATGGGCCGTTCACCTTAGCCAGGAGAGGTTTTTCAAATTCCGTCATAGTTTTTATCAACAATGCGTAATTTCTGACTCCTTTGAGCCTTTCGTCTTTTTCACCTGTTAGAGTTAGGCCCAGGTCCGCCCCGGAGCAAAATATCCGGTCTCCTGCTGCCGTAATGCATACAGCCCGGATGTCCTTATCTTTTTGTATCCGATCAAGATAATGACGAAAGGAATCGATCATGTTCTGGGTGATGGCATTGCGTCGATCTGGCCTGTTTATGGTGAGGTAGGCTACCTTGTTTGTGGCTTCGTAGATAAGGGGGTCACTCATGGCCGCTATCCTCCGGCTCTATTTCGACAAGGATATCTCCGGGCATTACCTTGGATTTTGGCTGGGTATTTATTTTCCTGACAGCTCCCGCATAAGGGGCTTTAAGTGTGGTCTCCATTTTCATGGCGGTCACCACTACCAGTCCCTGACCTTTTTCAACTCGATCGCCTTCCTGCACAAGTATCCTCACCACCACGCTGGGCATAGGCGGTGTGACTTGTTTAGGGGCTTCCTCGATAGAGGCTTCTCTTGCCCGGGCTGACTGACTCCCGGTTACTTTTTGGACCCTGAAGGCCGATCCGTTTAGGAATATGTATGTCGCATTTCCTTGGCGATCTGCCCATGCCTTATAAGATTGACCATCGATCACAATGCGGTAGCAGTTGGACCGTATAGACTCAAAAAAAACTTGCACAGGTGAGCCGTCAATGGTCAAGACGCCTTTGCCTTCATGGGGGTCAAGCGCTCCTCTCAGCTCTTTAATTGTATCGGCTATTTTCAGAGTATAACGATTCAATGATAACCTCTATTATTCAGAGCTTCCAGGCGCCGAGGCTCTGCCACGGGGAGGGGTGTGTTGCCCGACCCGCTGTTGCTACGGTCTGCGAACCCCCTAATATTTCATCTACTAGATATGCCACGGCTGCCACCTTGGCAAGACTTTCATCAGGCTCCCATTGTGAAAAATGGGTCTGGATGAAATCGATGAAGGTGTCACCTTTTGCAAAGGGAACGGATCGAATCACATCAAGGAGAAACCCCACGGTTGTGGTTATCCCTGTGATCCTATAGTCCTCAAGTACCCGGATCATCCGAAGTCTAGCGAACTCTCGGTTTTCCGCTACAACTATGAGCTTGCTCAGAATGGGGTCGTAATGAACAGGGATCTCACAACCTTCGTAAATCCCCGAATCCACCCTAACACCTGGGCCAGCAGGCTCCTGGTAGCCAATTATTTTTCCCGGGCTCGGAATAAATCCAGATGCAGGGTCCTCTGCGTATACTCTGCATTCAATGGCATGTCCCCTTTGTTCCAGGTCCTCTTGACTGAGACTCAAGGGTTTGCCTGCAGCAACCTCCAGTTGATGGCGCACCAGATCTGTGCCTGTAGTAAGCTCTGTGATGGGATGTTCCACTTGTAACCTTGTATTGACTTCCAGGAAATAAAAATTCCCGGATGGCTCAAGCAGAAATTCCACAGTTCCGGCATTCACATAGCCAGAAGTTTTGGCCACCTTGAGGGCCGCTTCACCCATGCGGGCTCTGAGCTCATCTGTTAGCGCTGGCGATGGAGTCTCCTCTATGATTTTCTGATGCCGGCGTTGAATAGAACATTCTCTTTCGAACAAATGAATCACATTTCCATGCTTGTCACCAAGGATCTGAAATTCCACATGCCTGGGTCTATCCAGGTATTTCTCCAGATAGATGGAGCCATCCCCGAAGGCCTCCTGAGCCTCACTCATGGCCCCTATGCAGGCCTCCATAAACTCTTCCGGCGCGTACACTACTCGCATACCTTTGCCGCCCCCACCGGCAGCGGCCTTGATGATCAGCGGGTATCCCATAGAGTCTGCTTGTTTTTGCAGGATTTTCGTATCCTCTGTTGCTTCCAGCATTCCAGGTATAATGGGGATGCCTGCTGTGCTCATCGTGGTCCTTGCAAGGGTCTTTTTTCCCAGATCCTCAATCACCCGTGATGGAGGGCCGATGAATACGATCCCAGAATCCTCGCACGCCTTTGCAAGTAGAGGGTTTTCTGCGAGGAAGCCGTACCCGGGATGGATGGCTTCCGCGGCGGAGGCTTTTGCCACATCTATTATCTTTTCAATGTTAAGATAGCTCTCGGAGGGCTCGGCCGGTCCAATGAAGACGGCCTCATCAGCCTCTAGTACGTGGAGGGCTAATCTGTCGGGCTCAGAGTAAACCGCCACGGTCCTGATACCCATTTCTCTGCAAGTACGCATTATGCGTACTGCTATTTCTCCACGGTTGGCTATGAGTACTTTCTTGAACATGATTCAAAAGCACAGGAACAGGGCATGAGGCGTGAGGCATCAGGCAAAAAGAACAGTGCCTAAAGTCCAGCGCCTTACGCCTCGGTTTTATTCACATTCTAAATGTTCCATACCCATAAACATCGTCCCTGATTGGGGCATTTAATGCGGCAGATATTGCAAGACCCAATACATCGCGGGTCTTGGCTGGATCAAGGATTCCGTCATCCCACATCTGAGCAGTGGAGTACCATGCATCGCCCTCTTTTAGTGCAGCAGCTATGATGGGTTCCTTGATCCGGCGTACCTGTTCCTCGGTAAGCGGGGGTTTGCCTTCTCTGGCAAGCTGGTCGTTTTTCACTGTCACCATTACATCCGCAGCCTGTTCTCCTCCCATCACCCCAATCTGCGCGTTAGGCCACATCCAGAGAAACCTTGGTGAGTAGGCCCGACCGCACATACCGTAATTACCAGCGCCAAACGATGCCCCGATTATCACAGTGAATTTTGGTACGGTGGCAGTGGCGACAGCATTGACCATCTTATGGCCGTCCTTAGTAATACCACCTTTCTCGTATTCACTTCCAATAATGTAGCCGCTGATATTCTGCAAAAAGATTAAAGGGATGCCACGTTTATCGCAGAGCTGGATGAATTGGGTGGCCTTGAGGGCACTGTCGGAAAAAAGAACTCCATTGTTACCAAGGATTCCTACAGGATATCCATGCACATAGGCCCAACCGCACACCAGGGTAGGGCCATAGAGCCTCTTGAACTCCAGGAATTCACTACCATCTACAATCCGAGCAATGACTTCTCTCACATCATAAGGTGTGCTTATCTTTTCAGGTACTATACCGTATATTTCCTTAGGATCATAAAGGGGGGGGATCGGTTCCCTGTGGCCTATATCTGTTTTTTCCGCCGCGGGAAGGTTATTAACGATTTGCCTTATGATCTCTATGCAGTGGGCATCATCCTCAGCGATGTAATCAGATACACCAGATTCCCTGCAATGGACTGACGCCCCACCCAACTCATCCGCTGTAACTTCTTCACCCGTAGCGGCTTTGACAAGAGGAGGCCCGCCAAGGAAGATAGCACCAGTTCCTTTGACATGAACAACTTCGTCACTCATTGCTGGAATGTAAGCGGCACCCGCCGTACACAGGCCCATGACAGCACAGATCTGGGGAATACCCATCTTTGACATAACTGCCTGATTATAAAAAATGCGGCCCCCATCATCTGCATCAGGGAAGATTTCAGACTGCAAGGGAAGGTATGCCCCCCCTGAATCGACGAGGTAAATAATTGGAAGCCGGTTTTCCATAGCAATGGTCTGGGTGCGCAGACCCTTTTTCACTCCCATGGGATAGATGGTGCCCCCCTTTATCATAGGGTCATTGGCGTGCACCACCACCTCACGGCCTTCCACCACTCCAATACCCGCTACTATGCCAGCTCCATGTATACGTCCATCATACATACCTCGGGCAGCCAGAGGTGCAATCTCCAGGAATGGTGTGTTGGGATCCAGTAGCAATTCCAGACGCTTTCTTACCGGCAACTTCTTTTGTTGAGCGAGCCTGGCCTTGGCCCTTTCTGAGCGGTCTTCACGAGCTATCTTTAGTTCCTCCCGTAACCTGGCCACGAGGGACTCCATTACTTCGTAATTGCGACGGTACTCATCACTGTTGGTATCTATTCGCGTCTCAATAACTTCCATTTCAGAGGACCCCTAAGAGCCTATTTCCAATCTTTATTCTGGACCGCTCGGTGGAAGTGCCGGCCAATTGGATGAATTTGGCATCACGATAAGCCTGCTCGGCCCTATTGCCTCTTATGTATCCATTACCACCAAGTATCTGTACCGCGTTGCTGGCAATGGATTCCGCAGCTTCTGCGCAAAAGACCTTTGCGCAATGAACGAGAATTTCTCTCTCCCTGTCACCGGTGTCAAGCATCCACGCGGCCCTGTATCCCAGGAGTTGGGCCGTATGCAAGACTGTAAGCATCTCAGCCAATTTGAAACCCACTTCTTGATAGGCCACAACGGGCTTCCCACCACAATTGTGCGACTTGGCGAAAGAGCATGCAGCTTCGTAAGCCCTTCGCATAATACCCAGGGAGGCGCCTACAAGTATTTCATCTTCCCACATGCGGAGTTGTCTGATGAATGGTGTGCCTTCAAAAGGACCCATGATGTTACTCTTTAGAACCTGTACTCGATGGGCGTGCACCTCATAGAACACTGAAGGCTCCAGGCCGAGAGTCGATATTCTTGAGCTTACATCCAAGCCTTTTGCGTGGGGAGAAACAATTCCCAATGCAGGCTGGTTATCCATCATTGCGACCACGGCCAACCAGTCAGCCATAGATGCGTTGATTACCATGTTCTTCTTGCCAGAGATAATATAATGTTCTCCGTCTTTCGTAAGGCTGCTTTGGAACGGATTGTCCTCTATGTTACCGTGTTCTTCAACAAGGGCTACTGAGCCAATTGCTTTGCAAGATTTCAGGGTTGGGAGAATTTCGTGCTTTTGCTGTTCATTACCATATCTATTCAGCAGGTTGACCAGAAGAGCGTTTCCACATTCCAAAGAAAGATATAGCGCAGGGCAAATGAAGGCCAGTTCTTCTCGAACGGCCATAGATGCCACCCTTGTTCCCTTGTTACCAAATACGAGATCTGCATAGCCGCTTGAGGCTATCTTTTCCAAAGCTGAGAGCATGGCCATGCGGCTCTTGACAGCCTCATTGGAGGCAAGGTTCTCCACAGTATCCCGAAGGTCTGCATCCAGAAGTTTATGGAGCGTTATCCGGATCTGCTTTTCTCTTTCCCCTAGGTCGAAGTTCATGGTCTACCGTCACAATAGCTTTTGGATAATCCGTTTCTGGATATCAGACGTACCTCCCCCAATGGGAGCAAGCCGGCTGTCTCTAAAGTATCTCTCAACCTCATATTCGTGGCAGTAGCCGTAACCACCGTGAAGCATCATGGCATCATTTGCGGGTGCTAGGGACCAGTCGCCTACAAACAGCTTAGCCATCGCCGCCTCGAGATGGTTAAGCGGCCTTCCCTGGTCCTTGCACCAGGCGATCCTGTAACATAATGAACGGGCCGCCTCGATGAAAATCTTTATTTCTGCGAGCTTGTGTTTTATGGCCTGAAATTCACCAATGGGTCTGCCAAACTGGTGCCGCTCCCGTGCGTACCTGATACACTTGTTAAGCACATAGGTCATACCGCCGATAAATGGGGCTAGCAGTGCGCTGCGGTCCCATTCAACGGTCTGAAGGGCCATGATCCAACCGTCGCCTTCCTGGCCCAGCCTATTGTCAGCGGGGATTTTGCAATCTTCGAAGATGAGCTCGGAGGTGTGTGAAGTCCTCACCCCCATCTTGATGAGGTTCTTGCCCGCTCTAAATCCTGGGGTTCCTTTCTCAACGATGAAAGCTGAAATACCGGCCCGTTTGAGATCCTTTTCAGTTTTGGCATACACTACGGCAACATCCGCTATAGGCCCATTTGTAATGAACATCTTAGTTCCGTTCAGAATATACTGATCCCCTTTTCTCTCGGCCCTTGTGCTGATGGATGCAACGTCAGAGCCTGCCCCCGGTTCTGTAAGGCCCATACACCCTATCCACTCGCCTGAGGCGAGCTTTGGGAGGTATCTTTGCTTTTGCTCCTCTGTTCCGTGAGACAGAATGGTGTCAGCGCACAAGAAGGTGTGAGCCCCGTAGGCTAAGGTAAGGCCGCCGTCAACGCCTGCCTCTCCAAGGGCCTCTCCTGTCATGACAGTGGTTACCACGTCGGCTCCACCGCCACCCCATCTCTCAGGGAAATGGAGTCCCAGGATTCCAAACTCACCCAGTTTGCGGAATGAGTCAAAGTCAAACTCTCCCTTAAGATCATGTTCACTGCATCTTGGCGCAATCTCCTTTGAGGCAAATTTGAGCACCTGATCCTTGAACATTAGTTGTTCAGTGGTGAATGAAAATTCCATTAAGCTCCAGTTCCCCTATTTCCCGGGTTTTTGGCACCATTGAGGAAAACTTCAAGGATGGCTTTGGCAACCCTGTCTTTTTGCTGATTATCCTTAAACTTCTGGTCAACCAGAACCATTGCAGAGACAAAGGTCTCTAGCGCTCCAAGGAAAATATAGGTTAGGTAGCGCGAGGGGAAGTCCTCACGTAGCAGACCCTGGGTCTGGCCCTCCTTGATAACCTTCTGGGTCATTTCCATGAAGTGTTTGAAATGGGCCAGTCTGTCAGGTGTAAGATTAGTAGTGGACCGAGAAATTTCAGTGATGAAGATATTGGCCAATTCTGGATTTTCGTAATAGGTCCCGAGGAAGTAGTCGATTATTTTTCCCAGCTTTTCCGAAACAGAAAGGGCAGTGCCAGACAAGTTTTTCATAAGCTCAAATAAACGCCCCCACCATCGCTCCTGTATTGCGTCAAAGAGATCTTCCTTGCTTGCGAAATAGTGATAGACTAATCCATAGGAGGTCCCTGCCTCAGCAGCAATATCAGCCATCCTGGCCTTGTGGAACCCTTTTCTTTTAATAACCCTGAGGGCGGCTTCAAATATGAGTTCCTCTTTGTTCTTTTTTGCCTTGAGAGTATTGGCCATAGAAACCCCTTAATCTTTTTTGATTGACATGTCAATCAAAAAAATAATGCTTGAGAAAGAAAGTGATTCTGCTAGAAAAGTCGGGAAACTAGGAGCCATTGGATTATTATAAAGCGGGAAGTTTTGAGCTTGTGTGACAGGCTCGTTGGTGGTATGTGCAAATAGCCTTACTGAGAACGGGATTGGATTTGGCGATTAATGATGAGTGGAAGATTTGCTCCATTGGGCGACGGGGTTATAGTTTTTAGGCTTATCTATGAGCACAAATGGAGAATAAAGACATGGAAGTTCCTAAATTGAGAAGCAAAGAATACCTAAAACTGGTGTTGGATACTATTCCAGTGGCGGTTGTGCTTGTGAATCAAGATCTTTTCGTCATTGACAGCAACAAGGCAGCGCTGGATTTCATACTGCTCAACAAGGATGCAACACCGCCAATGCTTTGTGGAGATGCCATGAATTGTGTGAATGCAAAAAACTCAAAAGGGGGTTGCGGGACTACTGAGTATTGCAAGGATTGCGTCATACGTAACTCTGTCCTGGAGACATTCAGTGGGGATCCTGTGGTTCGTCGTTATGGCGTCATTACCCAAGATCGCGATGGAGAGCTGCGGGAACTTCATCTCATGGTCTCAGTAACACCCGTTGAGCTTGGGGGCAGTAAATCAGCACTAGTCACCTTGGAGGATGTTACTGAGCTCTATGAGTTGAGACAGATCATTCCAATCTGCTCCTCATGCAAAAAGGTAAGGACAGACCAAGGATACTGGGAAAAGGTTGACAGCTATCTGCAGAAGCATGCAGGTATGAAATTTTCCCATGGTATCTGCCCGGACTGTAAGAAAGAGCTCTATTCGGATTTGAAATAATTGAACATCCGTAACTCTAGAGACCTGGAGATTAGTGTCTCATTCGGGGATGGTGGAAACCCCTCGTCTTATAGTCGAAGGTTGTTTAGTGCCCTTGGGTCAGTGGTGCCAATGGGTTCATGGCAACAAAAAGGGTTTGATATTCTGCCACAGTTGTGATATGCACCCAATGGCAGCACTTGAGTGCAATTTCCATAAAAAAATTAAACACCTTGCCGAGGTCGAAGGCAGGTGCGAAACCCGCTAAGAAAGGAGAGTGTCAAGATGACGGCAAAACTAATCAAGGGAACAGAAATCCGGGAGCAAATTCTTGCTGAGATCAAAGAAGAAGTGGACAAGATCAAGGCAGAACATGGAGTGGTTCCGGGGCTCGTGACTATACTGGTGGGGGAAAATCCAGCTTCAGTTTCCTATGTTACCGCAAAGATAAGGACGGCCAAGAGCCTGGGATTTAAGGAAGTGCAGGACAATCAGCCCGAAGACATTACTGAGGAGCAGCTATTGGCCCTTATTGACAAATACAACAAGGATGATTCGATCCATGGTATCTTGGTCCAATTACCCCTGCCCAAGCACATTAATGAGAAGAAGGTGCTCAATGCAATTGATCCAGACAAAGACGTGGACGGATTTCATCCAGTGAATGTTGGGCGGCTCATGATTGGCGGCTCTGAAGTAAAGTTCCCACCATGTACGCCTGCTGGAATACAGGAGATGATTGTAAGGGCAGGGGTGGAAACGGAAGGTGCCGAGGTTGTGGTAGTGGGCCGATCGAACATCGTGGGCAAACCCATTGCTGTTATGATGATGCAAAAAGGGCCGGGAGCCAACGCCACGGTCACCGTGGTTCACACTAGGACAAAGGATCTCGCAGCGCACTGTAAGAGGGCAGATATACTCATTGTAGCTGCAGGTGTGCCAGGATTGGTCAAACCCGAATGGATCAAACCAGGTGCATGTGTTATAGATGTGGGAGTGAACCGTGTGGGCGAGAAAATAAGTGAGAAGACAGGCAAGAAAGTGGCCATTCTGAAGGGAGATGTGGACTTTGATGCCGCCAAAGAGATTGCGGGATGGATAACTCCTGTACCCGGTGGGGTAGGTCCGATGACCATAACCATGCTGATGAAGAATACCCTTAATTCCCTCAAGTTCCATCTGGGCCTTATGTAAGACGACGGTCAGAGCAATCTAAACCAAGCCCCGGGCAGGCAACGCAACGTGGGTATTGTGGCCGCCGGGGCTTTTTCATTGGCTGAATGCTTTAGCTGTATTGCTGCTCAAGGAACAGGGAATTTGTAGGCTAGTGGAAAAAGAAGTATAATATGGGCATTAGGCGTTAGGCATTAGGCGTTAGGCATTAGGCGTTGGGCGTTAGGTATTAGGCGTTGGGCGTTAGGCGGAAGGCGGAAGGTTTGAGGTGAAGGGCAGAGGGTCAATGGTTTGGAGGAACTCAATGAGAAATGGAGTAAGAAATGGAAAACTTGGTTGTGGTTGGAACACAGTGGGGCGATGAGGGAAAAGGTAAGGTTGTTGATTTGCTTACTGCTGGCGCAGACATGGTGGTACGTTACCAGGGGGGTAACAATGCTGGTCACACACTGGTGGTTGGTGGAAAGAAATTTATTTTTCATTTGATTCCGTCTGGGATCCTGTATGAAGACAAGACGTGTCTCATTGGAAATGGCGTGGTAGTGGATCCAGAGGTGTTACTTGGTGAGATTGCGAGATTAAAAGATGCGGGCGTTAATGTCGGTCCACAGCGGCTTGTATTGAGTGAAAAAGCGCATCTTATCATGCCGTATCATAAGGCCATTGATGCGGCGAGGGAGGCGTTAAAGGGAAAGGTGAAGATAGGCACCACGGGCAGGGGCATAGGGCCGTGTTATGAAGACAAGGCCGCGAGAGTAGGGATAAGGGCCATAGACCTAACAGAACCAGAAGCGCTTAAAGAAAAGATTAGAACAAATCTGAAGGAGAAAAACTTCTATTTGGAAAAATTCCTGGGTGCTAAGCCTCTTGATCCGCAGAGTGTTATAGAAAGCTACCTTAAGATGGCAGATCAACTCTCTCCATATCTCGGGGATGTTTCGCTCACCCTTTATGAGGCTGCGAACAAGGGGAAGAGTATTCTTTTCGAGGGGGCCCAGGGCACACACCTTGATGTGGATCACGGGACTTATCCCTTTGTTACTTCTTCAAACCCAGTTGCAGGGACCATCTGTTCGGGCGCTGGGATTGGTCCGAATATACTTAGACATATCATCGGTGTGGTGAAGGCTTATACCACAAGAGTGGGGGCTGGCCCTTTTGTAACAGAGTTGGAAGATGAAACAGGGAATTACATACAGGAAAGGGGAGCTGAATTTGGCTCTACCACCGGTAGGCGGAGAAGGTGCGGGTGGCTTGATCTCGTGGTGGTGAGAGATTCTGCACGAATCAACGGGCTCACTGCACTGGCCATTACCAAGCTGGATGTGCTCACCGGACTGGATAAATTGAGGATCTGTGTAGAATATGAACTGGATGGAAAAAGGATTCAGGCAAGACCTGCCAGCCTCAGTGCAATGGCAAGGTGCAGGCCGATTTACAAAGAACTGGATGGATGGAAAGAAGATATCTCAGGGGTAAGAAAACTCAGTGATTTACCTCCCGAGGCAAAGACCTATTTGAAGGAGATTGAGGAGATTACCGGCGTACCTATATCGCTTGTTTCTGTTGGACCAGGGCGGGAAGAGACTATCATTATAGATGAATTATTGGTCCCTTAAATGAGAGAAATAAGGCCCGAAAAGCAAGGGTGCAAAGCGCAACGACTATGGGCACGGTCTACGATAAGCAATATGACGTAATTGTGGTGGGAGCAGGTCATGCAGGCTGCGAGGCAGCTCTGGCTTCTGCGCGTATGGGGCATCCGACCCTTTTGCTCACCATTAATCTGGATCACATTGCAGCCATGAGCTGCAACCCAGCAATAGGAGGGCTTGCAAAGGGTCACCTGGTCAAAGAAATAGATGCCCTTGGTGGGGAAATGGCTAAGAATGCCGACGCGACCGGCATACAGTTCCGCCGTCTCAATACACGTAAAGGACTTGCGGTTCAAGGATCCAGGTCACAAAACGATATGGATCTTTACCGAAAACGGATGAGGTCGGTTGTTGAACGACAGGACAACTTGGACATTCGCCAGGCAATGGTTGACCGACTGCTCGTTCGCGACGGTAGAGTTTATGGTGTTGAGACGCATATTAATGAGCGATTCCTGGGAAAGGCCGTAATCCTTACGACGGGCACATTTATGCGGGGTCTGATCCATATCGGCCTGGATCATTTTCCTGCAGGGCGTATGGGTGATCCGCCATCGAACAGGCTTTCCGAGCAATGGAGGGAGCTTGGTTTTGAAGTAGGGCGGCTTAAGACCGGCACCACGCCTAGGTTAAACGGACGGACTATTGATTTCAGTTCTCTGGAAATTCAACCTGGGGATGAAAAGCCAAGGCCGTTTTCCTTTTCAACTAGCAAGATTCCCCTGCCACAGGTTCCCTGCTATATAACTTACACCAATGAGAGAACACATGAGATCATAAGGAGTGGCCTTGACCGATCACCACTTTATAGCGGAATCATCAAAGCCACTGGGGCCAGGTACTGTCCATCCATAGAAGATAAGGTGGTGAGGTTCGCAGAGAAACCAAGACACCAAATTTTTCTTGAACCCGAGGGGTTGGACACTGTGGAAATATACCCAAACGGTCTTGCCACGAGCCTGCCAATAGATATCCAGGTGAAGATGATCCGCTCCATCCGCGGGCTTGAACGAGCAGAGATACAGAGACCAGGTTATGCAATAGAGTATGACTATATTGATCCTCTCGAACTCAAGCCTACATTGGAGACCAAGCGGGTGGAGGGTCTCTTTCATGCAGGTCAGATAAACGGCACCTCGGGCTACGAAGAGGCCGCAGCTCAGGGCCTCATTGCCGGAATTAATGCCGTAATGAAGATAAGAGGAGAGGATCCCATTATTCTTGGACGCGACCGCGCTTACATTGGTGTACTGATAGATGACCTTGTCACCAAGGGCACAAAGGAGCCTTACCGTATGTTTACCTCGAGGGCAGAGTACCGCCTGCTATTGCGGGAGGACAATGCAGACTTCAGGCTAAGGGAACTTGGTCATAGTCTGGGACTGGTTAGCGAGGAGGAATACAGAGGCTTTTGTCTGAAACGAGATATGGTTGAAACGATCATGGAGAGGCTGAGGCGGACAGAGATCAGGCCCAGCGCGGGCGTGCAGGACAGACTGAAATCCTTGGGTTCAGCTCCTATAAAGAACGTAATCACATTGGAACAACTGCTCAGAAGAAACGAGATTTTTTACGAGCACCTTCGGCTGTTCGACCCGCATTTGCCGGAAGCGCAAGAGCAGGTGGCTGAAGAAGTGGAAACGCGCATTAAGTATGACGGCTACATAAAGCGCCAGGAGAGGCATGTGGAGAAGATGCGGCATATGGAATCAGTCCGTATTCCTGAGTCAATTGATTATTACAAGGTACATGGCCTTTCCACAGAGGTGAGGCAGAAGTTGGACAGGATAAGGCCGGTTTCCCTCGGTCAGGCATCTCGTATCTCGGGCGTGACCCCTGCAGCCATTATGGCCCTTCAGGTGCATATGAAGAAGATGGAAAAGGCCGCATGAAAAACATGAAAAATGCGATAAATGCTCATCCAGAGTATCCATTGTTCCCTGACGATGGTCATGCCTTAATCTAATATTAGCGACAGATTGGCCACAGGATAAAGCGATAAGATTGACGAGGCTGTCGCTACTATACGCTCCAAATAGGGAGAATTACAGGAAATGGAAAGAGGGAACAAACTCAACCGGCGAGAATGCAGAAAATCGGCTATGGTAGACTCCCGCCCGCCTGACGGTCGGGCAGACTTACGCGGGAGTGACATAGTTGTTCGCCCTATGGATTATCCGAAAGCAAAGTGCTCCTGCCTGCTGCAGTTATAGTTAATATATTTGGAGGTCATATGGAAAGAGTTGTAGATGCCACAGTTGCAAGGAGACAACTGGGGACCTTGCTAGATGAGGTGTACTATAAGGGGGGAGTCCATAATTATTGAAAGAAAGGGGAAAGCTTTAGCCAAAATTGTCCCTTTAGAATCTAGTGAAGAAAAGAGTAAAAAAGTGTTAACGCCTAAGCAAAGGCAGCTATTAGCTGAATTGAACAGCCTTCCTGCTTTTGAAATAGAAGAAGAGCCAACTGATATTTTAAGGAAAATGAGAAAGGAGAAAGCAAGAAAGGCTAGAGCGCAATATGGAAAATAGGAGATATGTGCTAGATGCCAATGTCTTTCTTGAATACATCTTTGACAGAAAGCTGCGGGATGTGGCTAATGGGCCTATTTTCCGGGCTATAGTGGAAAAAAGCGAGCTGATTGTACCAAGTCTTGCTTTGGACGAAATCTCAGAAGTCTTATATGGTAATCTGAATGATATTGAAAAAGTAGCGATGCATCTGAGTTATCTGGAAAAGTTGATATATGAGGGAGTATTAACGGTTGTTATTCCCACAACAAAAGACAATTGTAATCATACTGCCAACGGAGAGCACATAAAGGTGGCCCTCCTGAGCCTTCCCTATTCTTTAAAACAAACACCGGCGTGCTGATTGCCATTTTTTACCATTATTCTATGGTCCACCATATTGCCCATTCAATGCACAAATCTGCTTAATCCTTTGAACGAAAACTTGAGAGCATCGCCTGGGCAGATATCCACACAGTTGCCACACTTGATGCAATCTGACTCCGCATAGTGTTCGAGTCGGGTTGCGCGCCCTTTGCCGACAAACCAAATGACATGGGGGACTAGGCATACCTCCTGGCATTTGCGGCAATGTCCGCATTTTTCATATTCGAACTTTATGGTCAATGGACTAAGAATGCCCAAGAAGCTACCAGTAGTCCCAATGGGGCAGATATACCTACACCAAAAGCGCCGGCTGTACAGAACCTCGAAAACTACCAATGCGAGAATCCACAATACGATAAGCCCGGGGCCATAGATCAATGCGCGGGAAACAATTCCCACTGGATTTATTTCTTGGAATATTAGGCGCTTAGTAACCAGTGCCAAAAACAGAAATCCTACCCAGAACACATACCTAAGGCCTCGGTTAAAATGGTGATCTTTGATATTGCGTTTTCTAACCAAATAGTTATGTAGTTTCTCAGTCCATTCAGAGATAAAGTGGTAGGGACAAACCCAGGAGCAAAATGTACGCCCCCCCATAAGAAGATAAAAAAGGATCACGGTGGTCAGTCCAACAATCATGTTCATCGTAACTTGTGACCAATAATGCGTTCGAAGAGAAATGGTGGCGAGTTCAAGAGAAACGTAGGGATCTATCAAATAAAAACCAACTAGCCGTGACCCATTAAGAGACCCCTCGAGCACGGCAAGGTCAAAGGTGAATGATAGGACAAATAAGGTATTAATGGCGAGAAGAGTGAGCCACCGGAGATTGCGCCACTTGTGTCGATGCTCATGGCGATGCATCCACTCTTTATAAGGCATGTTCAATTTTACATGGGGCATCTGATCCTTTGATTTGGAAGGCAGCGGATTACGTTCTTTCCTTAGAATCATGCATAGACCTCCTCGAAAGTCTTCTTGGGGAGCACTACAATGCTCGATGGTTCTGTTGGACAAACCATTTCGCACGTACCACACCCAACGCAACCTTTGTGCACAACTGGTACGTTATCAATCTTCCCATCATCAGACCGCTTTCTCACCATGCTGATCGCCTTTTCACCAATTGGACACAGAATAACGCATAGGTCACAGATCTTCCTGTCGAACACTTGCTCCCTGAGTGGTTGCGCCCTTTCCATGTGGAGGTTCTCATTTCGGACCTTACCTCTAAATTCTCTTCCACGTGGCGTACCTTTAAATCCCTTATTCTGAAATGCCAGGCAGGTTTTGCGATTGATTTTTGCCATGCCCATGCGCGTTGCCTCTTTCATGGAAAGCACTGCTCGCTCCCACGCTTCCCCGGGTTTGAGCTGGCCCTTCTGTACCAGTGGTTCTAATTGCTCGGAAGTGGAGGTACTTGCGCGACGGAAAACCTTAAAATCCAACGCCGCAGTTGGGCAGGTCTCGGCGCATTGGATTGCATCGCAACTGAAATCACACGCTTGTTCACGGGCATCAATATATGGGGCACCATAACCTAATCCATCGTCCACATCAGCCAACTTTACGGCCCGCACTGGACAAATCTGTACACATAGTCCGCACTTAATGCAGGCATAAAGGAGATCCTTTTCTGTTATTGCACCGGGAGGCCTCAACACTTCACTGGCCTCTGGCTCAATAATCTTTGAATTTATCAAAGTTGGCAGTGCTACTGCGGAAGCCACAATTACGCCTGCAGCCCACGCACTCTGCTTCAGGAATTCTCTACGGTCTACCTTGTCTTTGGGGCTAGCCATCCAAAACCTCCAACACAACATTAAGAACTATTTCGTGAGCCATGCTCACTTTTTCATCATTTTTCGCATGGCCGCGCGTTTCTTCCGGATCATGACTGTATCTTGGGCCATATCCAAGTAAGCCGTTGTCAGGGCGGCATCAAAGCTCATCAGCTTTCCACCATGGACCTTTCTTGCTGCTTCAGCGGCTTGCTTAGAGGAAAAGGCCCTCTTGCTCTGCGTGCTCATGACACCAGATAGGTTCGATCCTACTAAATAAATGGCCTTATCTACGTTTATTAAGGGCTTTATTTTCTTCTGAGAACCAAAATCCGCGGCATAGATCGCCTTTGGGCCTCTGTCCAAATTCAGGGCCAGGCTCAGCGCTAGGCAATGAAGCGAGCATGTAGCATCTACCAAATCGTCATCGTACTGTACAAGATGGCGGCTGAAGTTCCACATCTTTCGGCTCATACCGCAATATGGGCATCTGGGATATTTCTTTAGCTCATCTTTTAAGGGATCTGGATCCGGGAGGGTCTTTGGTATGAACTGCAATGGTGTCCCGTCTCCTTTGCACTTCCCCTCGCGTTTCATCCATCCCTTACCTGGTATAAGGGCCCCGACGCTATCGGCCCTTGCTTTGCCAACGTAAAGGCAGGTAATGCTCCCAATGCCTGCTCCCACAAGCACCCTCAACACCTGCCTCCGATCTAGTTTCTTTCCTTCGTTCCCCATTGTTTACCTCCTTGATCATCTGTAAACTAGGAATATTTACCATCCAGAGTCCTTAAAAGAAAGGCATCCTATATTGTTTCTTAAACGTCAAGGCAACCAACCAGTGGTATTTTTCTCCAAGCTGTATTCCATTAAGATCTTCATACAAGGGAAATCCAAACATTGCCCTGACACTCAAGTTCCCTCCCCAGAAAAGGGCTATCCTGTTATGTGTAACTAGAGTAAGATAGAGGTGCTTTCCACCTGCCCACCTCGGAGGAAGTTTCAATAAATCACTTTAGCTGATTCGCCTCTTGGCTCCTCTGCCGCTCGCCTGCCAGTAGGTGGCTGTGGAGGTACCTGGCTATGGAGGATATTTCATCCGGCGTTACATGACTGACAATGGGGTGTTCAGTCATTAGCAGTGTGAATTTATTGGTCCGTTTCTTTGCCAGGATGTCATTCATCTGGTTGATTAGATAGAGCTGGTTTTGCTTTGCCAGGGTGGGATAGTTCGGGTCCACTGAAAACCCGCTAGGGCCATGGCACACTACGCAAAACTTTATCCTGTAAAGTGTTTTGCCGTCCTGGGGTAAGGCCGCAGGGGCAGTTAAGAGAAAGATTAGTGAAAAAAGCAAAATTGCCAGAACCGCTCTTTTCATTTTCCATCCTCCCATTGGTTGTAAATCATTTCTTATTCAGATTAATTTCCTTCTTTTTTTGTGGCTCGGGGGTCGTCTCAGTGCCGGGCCTATTTGCAACTGAGGGCTGAGCCTCACCCTTGACGTCCAATCGCCTTGCGAGGTTTTCGTTTACCAGTGTCTTGCCAATGAGGACATATTTCTTGACCGTATCCCAGTCAAGAGCCTTCTTGACTGGTGATGCCGTGGCTGCATAGCCATAGCCCATGGGAGTATGAGGATCACCGTAAATCCAATGAGCCTTGTCGGCCTCAATCCATTTCAGAGTCTTCACGTCTTTGACCCATATCCTCACTTTTCCGATATTGGGGCGCTTGCTCAACCACAGTATTGCGCATGCAGGGTCATCGAAAAAATGAGCTTTTCCGTTCGGCTCTATTACCTCTGCTGCATAGCGAGGATCACTGATGGCCATTTTGCATTCCTCGCACACCGTCCTGTCATAGACAAATTTCACAGGGAGCTGTTCCTTGTTTTTTCCACCTTTACAAGAGGGAAGGAACAAGACCACTGAGACTAAAATGAGAAATACAAAACTTGTTTTTTCTTTCATCTAAGCACAATAGTTTTCGCTAAATAGTGAAGCCACCCTTTGCCCGCAGCCTTAGTCATATAGCTTCTGGTTACCTTACTATAAGGGATGATCTCTTTACCTCGCCCGCTTTCCTTGACAAGCCTTGCCGTATCAACCGAATCTACAGCGATAAATTCGGGCCCCATGGGGCCTGTTATAGTTGATCCAACTACAAAAAATGTCTTGCCGGCCGCCAACCACTTGGCATTCAAGTAGTTTTTGAAATAGATTCTACTTACTGGTTTTAGGCGGACATTGATCTTTTCTGGAAAAAGTAGATAAATGAAAAGGCATTGTGCACTGTCAAGTGCCTCATATGATCCGTCTTGGAAGATGATTTCACAGTTGAATTTAGGGTAGCGGGCAGGGTACATGCCGCATACAGGGCATTGGGCGTCAGGGGCAATTTGAAGTGGCTGTGCAATGCCCACCTGTGCCATGGCAGTAATTTCCACCGCCAGTGCGAATAATATAACCCCTATGGTACGTCTCATATCAGTCTGCCCGTTTTCGCGTAGTACACAACAAATGGTAAAAAGCCTATTACCACAAATCCCAGCATCGCCCACACCGATATGGTCTTTATCTTGGCCCTGAGGGCCAGTGCCTTTTCTTTCAGGTCCTCCGGACGCCTGAAAAAGGTTAGTATTCCCGAGGCAATCCCGGTAGCCGTGGCCCCGAATAATAAAATATAGAGGATTAGTCCGTAATAATGGTACTGAGGTTTCATGAGGCAAAAAGGACATTTGTGTGAAGGCATCTCATAGACGTATACATCAATGAAAGAAATGATCGCGGCAATGGATGCCACGAAGAACAGAATCCAGAGTATTGACTCTAACGTACCTGCGAATAGCTCTCGTTTCTGTCTCCGTGGAAGAAAATGATTTGCTAGCAGAAGACCTACAATTACAAAGAAGGCTACAAGCACCGGCCCGGCAGGCAACGCCGCCAAACCCCCTCCCAAACCACCGGCCTCTTCAGTGAACACTGAGCCACAACACGAAGTGATCACCGATGGGTTAAGATTAAGGGCGAAGAGGAAAAGCAGTATGGCCTCGGCCAACGCGAAGGGATAGATGAGCATCAAGCCCAAGGACTTTTTTCTGGTAAGTGGGTACGTCTCAACCTGGTTATCCAGATGGTTAATTACCAGCCAGATGAAGTAGAGGAAGAAAGATACTATTTTCAGGTAAAGCAGGGGCCAGCCGTACATGTTTGAAGAAAGAGTGCCCACAGGGCACATCGCACCGGGTAGCACTTTGGCCACTTCATCGGCAGCCATATCAAATGCCCAGAGCATGATAATCTGAGTAAACATTGCAAAGCTCATTACGGTTGAGATAAGATATGTCTTCTTTTCCAATGAAAATTGTTTTTCTGTCGTGGCCTCGTAATCCCATCCCCAGAAAATCTGCCATGCGTTAACCAAACCCACGGTAAAGATCACAAGAACCGCAATATGACCCACCAGTAAACCCAGTATCCATGGGTGCAGGATCATGAGACAATCTGACCATCCTTGACTTCATAAATTTTGTCCACCACCGGCTGTTCATAGATAATTGGATCATGAGTAGCTATCAAGATGGTCCTACCGGACTCCTTGATCTCGTTTATGTATTTCAGGAGATCCGCAGCCAAACGACTGTCCAGGTGAGCAGTGGGCTCATCAGCAAGCAACACGGGCGCATCATTAATCAGGGCCCTGGCAATTGCCACCCTTTGCTGTTCGCCACCAGAAAGACTGGCCACTTTGAAATTCCTGCGATGGCTAAGGTCGAGCACTTCCAGGATGCGCTCCGCTCTCTTGGTCCGCCCCCTTAAGTTTACCCCTTCAGGCACCAGTGGAAGGGTGACATTATCAAGTACGCTCATGTCCAAGAGTAACTGAAATTGCTGAAAGATGAAGCCGATGCTCCTGCGCTTGTGGACAGTCAGGAACCTCTCAGGCAGCTTTGAGATCCGTTTGCCCAGCAATATAACTTCTCCTCTCGTAGGCTTTGTTTGGCATCCTATCAATGACAGCAGGGTAGTCTTACCCGAGCCGCTTG
>CAZAKC010000033.1:0-22249 GCA_964485655.1 uncultured Desulfobacteraceae bacterium | reverse complement strand
TATTTACCCCCCATGCAGATACAGGCGATTTCATTGTGGTGGTTAATGCGGATAAGGTGGTATTGACGGGCAAGAAATGGGACAATAAGTTCTATTATCGCTACAGCGGTTACATGGGTGGGCTGAAGAAGCGATCTGCAAAAAAGATGCTTGAGACAAAACCCGAGGAAATTATACGCCATGCCGTGAGAGGGATGCTCCCCAAAAATAGTCTGGGCCGCAGGCAATTGAAAAAACTTAAGATATATGCGGGCCCCGAACACCCACACGAGGCACAAAAACCGCAGGAGTTGGAGATATAAATGCCTGAACAGCTTATTCACGCCGTAGGAAAGAGGAAGACATCTGTAGCCCGTATCTGGATGAAACCTGGCACGGGAAGGATTACCATCAATAATAGGCCTATGGAAGAATACCTCACCCGAGAGACTGACCGTGTCTTGGTTTTAGAGCCGCTGAAAATAACTGAGACAGAAGGCCGGTTTGACATCAAAGTGAACGTCAGGGGCGGGGGAATCTCCGGGCAGGCCGGGGCCGTCCGCCATGGGATCAGCCGAGCACTAGTAACTCTGGATGCTGAATTGCGCGAACCCCTGAAAAAGGGTGGCTTCCTCACGCGAGACCCAAGGATGAAGGAAAGGAAAAAATACGGCCAGCGGGGTGCCCGGGCAAGGTTCCAATACTCCAAGCGCTAATGCCCGAGCCCGTAATAAACAAATGAGTGAGAAGACGCAGGCACAACCCAGGTGTCTGATTTGTAGTTTCCAAGAGCCCTAAAGGGCTCTTTTTTTGACACCATCCCCTTTATTGACGGAAAAGAGGCGAGCAGGATGGCTGGCCGAAATCTCAAGCTTGTGGTGAGCTACGAAGGGACGAGGTATCATGGATGGCAACGACAGGTTGGCCAGATAACCATCCAGGAAGTCATGGAAAGGGCTATCTCGACTATCGTCTCCCACAGGGTAAAGCTCTTCGCTGCTGGCAGAACCGACTCAGGTGTTCACGCCCTTGGGCAAATCTGCAACTTTCATACCTCCTCTCCCATTGGTGTTGAGGAGCTGAAGGCAGGCCTCAACTCGCTCTTACCTGATGATATTCGGGTATTGAACATTCATGAGGTCCCGGATAGCTTTCACTCCCGCTACAGTGCAAAACGCAAGACCTACGTGTATAGGATACTCAACGCTGAAGAGCCCGATATCTTTGCCCGCAGGTATGAGTGGCACATCCCTTTTCCCCTCGATCTGGCGGTGATGAATGAATGCCTTGTCACTGTACTAGGTAAGCATGATTTTTCTTCTTTCCGCTCTTCAGGCAGTTCAAGCCGCAGCGCGGTGCGCACCATGTTCAGGGCGGAAGTGGCCAGAGGTGCCAGTCCTTGGAGGGTTATGCTACTTTTTGAAGCTGATGGGTTCCTGAGGCATATGGTTCGAAACATCGTGGGAACAGTGGCGGAAGTAGGAATAGGCAAGATAAGCACTGAAGATTTCAAACAAGTATTGGAAGCAAAAGATAGGGCTGCTGGTGGCAGAAAAGCTCCCCCAAACGGGCTTTTTCTTGTTAGAGTTGTCTACTGAGCGGTTCAGCTTTGCTCGCGCTGATCCCCAAGGGAGCCCCTCACTGTGTCAAAGACCTGATTCCAGGCCTCATCAAAGGAGCTGATGGAGAGCCTTCCCACCTCAATGAATTTTATCACAATCTCTTTTGTCGCCTTGAGGGCAAGCTCGTCTTCCTTTTTCATTTATCGTCTCCGGTACTGAAGGTTACGGTTTTTGCTCCCCGCTGAGAGGAAGAAGGCCGTTCTTTTCCAGCGGGGAGCGGGCAAAGAAAAACTCAACCGTGAGCCCTCCCCTGCCTTTATGTAAACTACCAGGTGCTTTTCTGGAAATCAATGGGGCTGCCATACCCCAGGTATCAAGTGTCCGCAAGAGGGGCAGGCATCGTTACTGATCCGGTTGTTCCTCACGTAGAAACCAAATCGGTCTATCAAGGGGGAACCGCAGTTATGACACTTTGTATGTTCACCCTCGTCGCCGGGCAGATTCCCAGTGTAGACATACTTAAGCCCCATTTCGTAACCTATCTCCCGAGCCATTCTCACGGTCCGGGGGGGCGTGGGAGGGGCATCGGTAAGCCTGTACGTGGGGTGAAAGCGGCTCACATGCCAGGGTATACCGGGGTCCAGGTCGGCCAGAAACTTTGCTATATCCCTCAATTCCTCAGGGGAGTCATTCTTCCCAGGGATAATCAAGGTCGTGACTTCAACCCAGACGCCTTGCTTCTTCATGTTCGAGATGGTATCAAGCACCGGCTGAAGCCTTGCCTTGCACATCTCTTTATAAAATTTGTCCGTGAAAGCCTTAAGGTCAACATTTGCTGCGTGGAGGTTGGGATGGATCTCCTCAAGGCATTCTTTTGTCATATAACCATTGCTCACAAAGATATTCTTGATTCCTTTGGCCGAAGCAATTTCCGCCGTATCTTTTGCCAGTTCAAAATAGACGGTAGGTTCTGTATACGTATATGCAATGGTTGAACAGCCCGATGCTTGCGCGTCAGCAACAATTTCCTGGGGCCTCACCTGCTCTCCCATAATCCTTTTTAGGTCAGAAGGCATCTGGGAGATATCCGCGTTCTGGCAGAAAAGGCAGCGAAAGTTACAGCCCACAGTTGCAATGGAATAAGATAGCGTCCCTGGCAAAAAGTGAAAAAGGGGTTTTTTTTCGATGGGATCTACGTGCCTGGCGATGATCTTGTCATAAACCAAGGTGTAAAGCTTCCCATCCATATTCTCCCTGACCCCGCAAATTCCCTTTGCCCCGGGCTTTATAATACACCGGTGAGAACAAAGCGCACATCGCACCCTGCCATTTTCCATAACTTCATACAGGTAAGCCTCTTTCATAGTTAAAACTCCCTCTAGGTTTGCCAGTTAAAGAGACATAGTGAACTTCCCACCCTGCTTTGGGTAATGGATTGACTGATATCTTCCAGTTTGATCTTGAGAGGAATGGTATGGGCCTTAACCGAGTACAGCATTGTAATTCCCAGGCCTATGAATGCACCAAAAGGAATTGTGCTGAGGGTAAACCAGTTCTCTGATGCAAACCCGGTGGTTTCAAGAAACTCTGGATAGAGAAGTATACATTTCCAGGCAATGGGCACATTACCGAAAGCCTCTCTCACGAGGGCCTTAAGGTCCCAGATGCTGAAGAATCGCGCATTGCGAAACATGACATTCTCAAACAGGCCTTTAATCTTGTTGGTGATGCCGCTCCAGGACAGACTGTTGAAAGCGCCAATAAACACTTGCCTGGATGCAACACGGCCCGCTTCTGTTAACACGTCCAAGGGATCTTCCACGAATTCCAGGGTATTAATCAAGAACACTGAGTCAAACTCATTGTCATCAAAAGGAAGGTCCTCAGCTTCACAGGTCTTGAGGTCACAGCGGTGGCCGAGCCTGGATCTTGCCTGCTCAATCATGAAAGGCGAAGCATCAATCCCGCTAACATCAAGGCCCATTTTGCTCAAGAGAAGTAGGTGGTTACCCGCACCACAGCCGATGTCCAGGACCCTCAGGCCGGGTTGAATATCCATGACAGAGAGGATAAGGGACTCAAGACAAGAGTCTATGGCTCTGCCCTGTCGGCTTTTGCACCACCTACAATAGCATTCATGCATTTCCCTTGTGAATGTTGTTCCCATGAGTCCCAACGTGATAGTTTATGGGTGGAAGAATTCCGGGCAGTTTAGATTATCTTATTCCATACATTATGAAAACAAGGTTATGGTGGCAAGAAAAAAGCAATAAATGAAAATAAAGCTGCCTTTCGCTATGTTGACATAGCAGGAAATGATGATTAGTTGGTAACCATCCTTAGGCAGGCAAGACACCTAATAGATAGTGTTAAAAGGCCACTACTGGGCGGGGCTAGGCGTCCTGTTTGTCAATTGAGGAAGCTCCCGTTGGAAGAAGCAGGGTTTAGTGACTCTTCTGGAAATGGTGGAACCCCTCGTCTTATAGACGAGGGTAGTTTAGTTGGCCGGGAAGGCAAGCAAGGAGGGTGAGATTATAACATGGATAAATGTAAGAACCACCCTGACAGGGATGGAGTTGTAGCATGCCAGAAGATGGGCATATGGTATTGCCAAGAATGCCTGGATAATTGTGAGGCTTGTACCGACCCGTGTGGGTATTGTAAGTTTAGGTCGCAGTGCATCATCTGGGAGCTGTGCCGTAAAAGCCCAAAGCGATATGAACTTGAGAGAAAGGCAAAGGGGGCCTCGGATTAGTACCAGTGAGGGGTAGGCCTATGTGGAAGATTGGGCAAGAGCAAATTTAAACATTTTTTTCATTCCCACAGGAATGCGCAGAATGGAGCCCACTTTCAGGTAATTGGGCCTTTTGATACGATTGAAGCGGACTATACTGCGCACAGAAGTGCTGAATCGTCTGGCTATACGGTAAAGGGAGTCTCCCCTCCTGACCCTGTATAATATCGTTCGATACGGGAGCACAGCGGCGGGGGACAGACGCTCTAACTTGGTGAGGAAAACCCCTGCCCGGCCTTTGGGAAGCCTGAGCTTATAATGGCCCCCTGGCGTTATTCCATAACGTAGCTCTGGATTGAGGTCTTTTAAGACGGCAACATTTGTTCCCACTAATTTCGCTACACAGGCCAAATAAATGGGTCTGTCAACCGTAACCTCGTCATATGCCAGAGGTGGATCAGGCTCAGGCAGTTTTATCCCGAATTTTTCTGGGTGTTCTAATATCTGGAGGACCGCGAGAAATTTTGGGACATAGGCTGCCGTTTCCTTGGGCAGGCTTTCATAAAGATCCCAAAAATTATCAAGGTAATTTATTCTCTGCGATCTGATAGTCCTTAGCACTGTGCCCTCTCCGCAATTATATGCTGCAAGCACGGTTGTCCAGTCTCCGAAAATATTGTGCAGTTCTTTGAGATACGCTATGGCTGCGCGGGTAGATTTTTCAGGATCCATTCTTTCATCTATCCAGGGGCTTCTTTTCAGGCCGAATTTGTAGCCGGTGGAGGCAATGAATTGCCACAGACCGAGGGCCCGAGCCTTTGACAATGCGCGCAGCTTGAATCCACTTTCTATCAACGGCAGCCATGACAATTCCTCTGGAAGCCCCGCCTCCCTGAGTGCTTTTACGATAGCTGGTCTGTACCTGCCTGAACGCTTGAAGGCCTGCAGAAAATACTCCCTTTCCTTTCCCAAAAGGGATTGTATAGCCTTGCGCACGTGACGGTTCATCACAAGCGGGATAGCCCTGCAATATCCCCGCACAGTGGTATGCCTGAGGCCATAGATCTCGATAATTCTCTTTGAGATAGTTACGCGAAGGTCGTCCTTTTGCTGCAAGAGCCCAGGGGGACTCTGAGGTGGGACTTGGAGAATCAGGCGATAAGCTGCGTCCAGGGCATTGAGAGCTTTGTCAAGATCACCCTGTTCCCAGTAGCTGTTTGAGATCTGGCACAAATCCAGTGCCTGGTCGAGGTAGCTCTGCGCAGAAACGACAGCTAAATGCCTGTTTGCCATGTGTTCAGCGCCGGAGGTGGTCGGCGTGACGTCAGGCAGCAAGAGGTTATTGCAAAGCGGCTCAACTTCCCAAAAATTAAAAGATGCATTAACAGGTAAGGGGTGTTTTTGGTTGTAGGCCCTGTCAAGGACGGGATTTGAAAGTCCTGGCCTTATCTGGGAATTTTTCGTGCCCGCACAGCCTAACGAGAGAAGCAGTAGCAAGACGATCGGGGCGCATATGATAGGCGGGTGGGATCGGAGCGCCTTTTGGGCCATTAAAATTCGTCTTTGTCTATCCATGGTACTGTAACTAAATGTCCCTCAAGTCATATTTCGAAATCATGCGGGAAAGATACGTTCTTTGGATTCCCATTATCCTCGCTGCCTCAGTTCGGTTTCCACTCGTGTGTCTCAGATTCTGGATAATAAAATCTTTTTTAAATGCATCCACCGCTTCTTTGAGAGTCATCCCCACGGCTATACCCTGTTGTGGCCTCCTAGGAGAAAAAATGGGAAGGTCTTCGGGTAGAATTTCCTTGCCGTTACCCATGACCACGGCCCGCTCCATTGCATTTCGCAATTCCCGAATATTTCCCGGCCAGTCATATCTTATCATCTTATCCATGGCACCGCGGGATATGGTGAGATGGGGCAGGCCTTTTTCTTGCCGAAACAATTGCAAGAAATGGTTTGCCAAAAGGGGTATATCTTCTTTTCTTTCCCTCAGTGAGGGCATGTGGATCTGAACAACGTTGAGCCGATAGTAGAGGTCTTCCCTGAACCTGCCTTCTTCCACCTCCTTGGCAATGTCCCGGTTTGTAGCGGATATCACCCGCACATCCACCGATATGGGGACATTTCCCCCTACTCTGTAAAAAACGCCTTCCTGCAATACTCGCAACAGCTTCGCCTGCATTCCAGGGCTCATTTCGCCTATTTCGTCTAGAAAGATAGTGCCCCCGTCGGCTATCTCGAACTTACCAATTTTGCGGCTTGCAGCACCGGTGAATGCTCCCTTCTCATAGCCGAAAAGTTCGGCTTCAAGCAAGGTATCTGGCAGTGCCGCACAGTTTATTATTACCAGTGGCTCTTTCTTACGGGGGCCTGCCTTGTGAATGAGTCTTGCAAGAAGCTCCTTTCCAGTACCACTCTCGCCCAAAATCATGGTACTTGTCTTTGAGTTGGCCACTTTAAAGGCATCAGATATTACCTTCTTGAGGGCTCGGCTCTCTCCAATTATCTGATACTTCTGGCTGAGTTCTTCTCTGAGGTCCTGGTTTTCTTTTCTAACCTTGTCTATCTTTTGCGCGCTGCTTATAGCCTGGGATGCAAGATCGGCAAAGACCCTCAACAGCCTCATATCGTGGGGTTGGATGGGGCTGCCGTCTTCTTTATCAATGATTTCCACCACCCCGATAATATCCCCATTCATCTTCATAGGGACGCAGGCAATGGATTTGGTCTCAAATCCCGTGGACTCGCTGATCTTTTTATACCATCGAGGGTCCTTGCTGACATCCTGGATGAGGAGAGGTTCGCCCTTTTCAGCTACGTATCCTGCGATACCCTGTCCGAGGTTTATCTCATACTTTCGAACCTCGTCCTTTTTTTCTCCCGTGGCTACCTTGAAGTAGAGCTTCCTAGTCTTTTTATCCAACAGAAGCAAAGAACTGGCTTTGGCCCGCATCATGACGGTGGCCTTCTCAATAATGAGTTCCAGAAGCTGATCCAGGTCAAGCACTGAAGAGACCCAGGAAGAGATCTCCTTCAGCCTTTCAATCGGAGAATTATTATTGTTTTCTTTTACCGAAAAATGACGCAAGGTTAGTCCCCTTCAACCATGACAAATAGGCGAATCTTGTGCTGATAGATTAATGTATACTTTTCTATCGGCAGGTGAATACTAAAGGTTTAAATGTATCTAATTTTATAAATCTTCGTGCGGAGGTTTTAGGCCTATTTTCCGGGCAACACGTTCAAGGGACTCCAGGTGTCCCTTTGTCTGTGTAAGCAAGGCCAGTTGGGAGGACATGTAATCCAGATGCCCTTTGAGGTCTGATCTGGCGCCATGGTAAAGGGCCTTTTTGGTGGCAATGAGTGAGGGTAGTGGCCATTGGGTAATTTCCAGAGCCATTGCATTTGTTTCCCTGGCAAGCTGTTCGCTCGAAACCACTTCATCCACGATTCCGATCTCCAAGGCCTCCTTGGCCTTCAATATCCTTCCGGTCAACAACACCATCAGGGCTCTGCTAGTGCCTATGAGGCGGGGGAGATAATATGCGCCACCACCTCCTGGTGCCAGACCGATTCTTACAACAGTGGAACAAAACGTGGCCCTTTCCGAAGCGATCCGCAAATCGCAGGCAAGAGCCAGGTCGAACCCTCCACCGAATGCAGGGCCATCAATGGAGGCAATGATGGGTTTTTCCATTTGTTCAAGTAGAAGGGGGATGCGCTGCACCTTCTCGCTCAGGTACGTCTTCATGCCCCAACCCCTGAGTTTGCCAGACAGCATATCTTTGATATCAGCCCCTGCACAAAAGGCTTCGCCTTTACCTTTGATAATGATAACTTTAACTTGCGGGTCTTGCCTGGCATCGGTTAGGCTATGATATAGACCATCTAGCATTTCGGTGGTAAAGGCGTTTTTCATCTCAGGGCGGTTTAAGGATAAGTAAGCAAGGGGTGGTTTTTTCTCGTATATAAGATCGATTTCATTCATGGTGTGATCTCCTGTTTCTCAATTTGTGGGTGAAATAGTACAGAAGGGTTAGATATTTGTAAATATTGTTATGGGCGATAATGGATTCGGGGAAAAAGACCATGGGGATTGAGCAAGGTGCGCACAGGCTTAAAAGCCTGCAAGGTGAAGTTGTGCGCATCGTATTTTCTGATCCGGAGACGGGATTTACAGTGGCTGATTTCATGATAGAAGGAGGATCGTTACCCATAACAATCGTAGGCCGGATGGGCAATGTATTTGTAGGACAGATCCTGCATGTGGAGGGCTTGTGGGAGGTACACCCGAAGTTTGGACGGCGATTCAAGGTAAGGGCCTGGTCGAGGCTCTTGCCCAAAACCGATAAGGCGATCCAGAAATACCTAGGCTCAGGGCTGATAGATGGTATTGGGCCTGTACTGGCCGAGAGGATCGTCAAAAAGTTCGGAGAAAATACGCTAAAGGTGATCGATGAGAATCCCAGGGAACTACTGAACGTCGAAGGAGTAGGTGAGAAACGCCTGGAGCTAATCAAAAAGGCCTGGGAAGAGCAAAAGGACATCAGTTCATTGATGATTTTTCTAAAAGACCATGATCTGGGCACATCTCTGGCCTTTAAGATAATCAAGCGTTATGGAAACCGGGCCATGACGGTGGTTGCGGAAAATCCTTACAGGCTAGCGTGGGATATAGATGGGGTGGGGTTCAGGAAGGCAGATAAAATTGCGGAGAAAATGGGAGTTTCCCGAGACTCTACCCAGAGGATAGAGGCAGGGATAGTTTTTAAGCTCGCGAGGTTTGCAGACCATGGCCATGTCTATTATCCATTTAACTCAATGGTCAGGGCGTGTGCAGAATTTCTGGGGGTGACAGAGGCGGAGGTTTGTCGTGCCCTGGAGTCTCTGGCTGCCAGGGGCGATGTGGTCATTGAGGATGTACGAGGGGGCTGTCAAAAAAACGTAACGGCACGCAGGGAGAAGGCTGTGTTCCTGAAAAGGTATTATAGGGCGGAGTGTACCGTTGCACTTCATGTGGCACGACTGATTGGTTCTGAGCCTAGGTATTCGGACCTTGCTGTTCACAAGGCCATCGAGTGGGTAAGAAAAAGGATGAATATTCGTCTGTCTCCTGAGCAGGTGGCGGCAGTCGAAATGGCCCTAACAAACAAGTTTCTGATAATTACAGGAGGGCCAGGTACAGGGAAAACCACTATCATCCGTGCCATAATCGAGATCTTCAAAGCCAAGAATGCGAGGGTGGTTCTTGCTGCGCCTACTGGGAGGGCATCAAAGCGTATGGAGCAAGCAACGGCCACTGAGGCAAAAACCATCCATCGCCTCCTGGAGTTCTCCTGGGAGCGAGGGGGGTTTACCAGAAACGAGGACAACCCTGTGGAGGCGGACCTTCTTATAGTGGATGAGGCCTCCATGATAGATGTCTCCCTTATGGCACACATGCTGCGGGCTATTCCGTCAGAGGCTAGAATAATCCTCGTAGGAGATGTGGATCAACTTCCCCCTGTTGGGCCGGGTAACGTATTAAGGGACGTGATACGGTCGGGCAAGATACCTGTGGTAAGACTGACGAAAATCTTCAGGCAAGCAGCAGAAAGCCTGATTACAATAAATGCCCATAGGATAAATCAGGGGAAAATGCCCACTGTTGCCTCCAAAGGCAAGGGGCCTCAAGACTTTTATATGGTTGAACAGCATGATCCGAGTAGAGTACTCGAGACGGTAATGGAACTGGTGTGCAGGAGGATTCCCGAGAGATTCTCAATGGATCCCGTAGCAGACATTCAGATCCTGTGCCCGATGCATAGGGGCCTCGTAGGCACAGAAGAATTAAATAGGAGATTGCAGAGGGCGCTGAATCCCCATGGCCGGGGCATTGTGGTTGGCAGTCGAAGACTCGCAGTGGGCGACAAGGTGATGCAGATAAGGAATGACTATGAAAAAGAGGTGTTCAACGGAGATATAGGATACGTAGCTTCCATAGATGAATCTGAGGGTCGACTGACCGTATCTTTTGACTACAGGGAAGTGAGCTATCGGCACGCAGAATTGGACGATCTTGCTCTGGCATATGCAATCAGTGTTCACAAATCCCAGGGCAGTGAATATAAAGCCGTGGTTTTGCCTTTGGTTAACCAGCACTACCTGATGCTTCAAAAAAACCTACTCTACACCGCAATCACGAGAGCCCGCAATTTACTGGTTATTGTGGGTAGCAAGAAGGCCTTGGCCATGGCTGTATCCAACGAAAAACCTGCCAGGCGCTATACCTTGCTGGCTCAAAGGTTAAAGAGTTTCTAATTTGATGAAATGCTCATCCATAACGGCTTTAAGCTTAGTAGGGTCTCCCAGCACTTTCCCGATAATGTTCACTGCGCTGGCCGGTATGATTTTATCGGCTCTGCTCATTGGGGTAGGGCCAAAGAATATGCAAAATGCATTTCCCGTGGGCCAGTATCCCAGGTCCCCCAGTTCTACCTCCTTCTTTGCATCGGGCTCGAGATCGGCTTTGACCGGGATCTCAAAGTAGATCTCATCACCCCATGTATTAAATGGCCCTTCAAATGGCAAGATCTCTGCGATTTGCTTTGCTGTGGCTGAGTCATTCAGCTCAGCTTCCAGTGACACGTTGCCTACAGTAATTTTTATCTTCATGTGTCCGTTACCTCCCACTGTCAAGGTGTATTATCTTGTGGCTTATCTCCCCTGGGCTGACCTACACGCTAGGGAGGCTAATGTCCGTGCTTGCCCTCCCCACCCGATGCTCGATGGGGCCGGAGTGAGAGAGAAAAACAGGCACGTAAGTATAAACGAAAATCTGCCTGCAAGGCAAACTACTATAGCGGCGCAACCGGGGTCAGTCCCAACTAGTAGATTTTTGCTGGAATCCGCACGCGGATTTTGTTAATATTGCATGCTGTATTAGTTGGATCAAGGAATTTCATCGGCAGTAGCTTTTCAACCTTACCTCACGATCTTATCAGTAAGGGCCAGTTGAATAAAGCGGACTTACTCCTTATCTTTAAGGGAGGTGTCGATGAGTACGCCCTTGCTTTGGTGGAAGGAAAAAGAGGGGATCGTGGTCTTCGACGGGCATTTGCGACAGGCAGCGTCTAACTCTGAGGCATCCATAAATCCGAAAAAGGGGTGAGATATCGATGGAAAAGGTACCATTTACCAAAGACGGCCTTGAGAATCTAAAGCAGGAACTGAATCGTCTGGTGAATGTGGAGAGGCCCAAGAATATACGCGCTATTGAAGAGGCTCGAAGCCATGGGGATATAAGTGAAAACGCCGAATACCATGCAGCTAAAGAGCGTCAGTCATTTCTTGAAGGAAGGATAAATGAGCTCCAGGACGTTATCAACCGCTCCGAGGTCATCGAGCCAGACGAAGAACCAGCCGATAGGGTGGTCTTTGGGCGCACAGTGGTGCTCTATGACGTCGCTGGGGATAAAGAGGTGACCTACAAGTTAGTAGGTCCTTACGAGTCGGACCCGGAGAATGGACAAATCTCTGTTACTTCGCCCTTGGGCCAGGCCCTCATCGGCAGAGAGACGGGTGATGCAGTGAAAGTTAGGACTCCAAATGGGGTGCAGGAATATGAGATATTGGAGATCAGGTGAGAGATTATGGACGATTGCGTAGAGTTAGACAAAAAGGTTACAGTGAGGCTGAGGATGGCAACCCGTCTGCCTGACGGGACTATTAAGAAGCAGCCGGAGATGACATTTACCTTTATTTATGGAGTAGAGTCTCAAATACCAAGCTTTGAGAATGCGCTCAAAGGGGCGCGGCCCGGGGATAGGAAAAAGATAGAGGTCCCTGCCAGCGAGCTTTATGGCGATCATGACCCCTCTTTGATAAGGGAGATTCCCAAACAAGGCCTGATAAAGCAGAGGATAAGACAGGGGAGGTATTACCGCCAGATCAAGAGGGGGAGCCTTGTTTCTTTCAAGATCCTGGAGGTAAGGCCCAATACGGTACTTGTAGACTTCAATCCTCCAACGGCAGGTATTACGGCCTCAGTAGACCTCGAGGTTATATCCGTAAGGAACGCGACCCAAAAAGAGATTAACAAGGCAATGGAAGATCAGAGCAAACGCCAGATCGGATGCGCATAAGGGAATTGGGCAGTGGCTAGCAGAATCTTCGTTCATGGCCTGGATAGCAGCAGCAAGGGAACAAAAGGCACTTTTTTTCGTAAACACTATCCAGATATGATTCTTCCTGATTTTCCAGGTTCTCTAGAAAAGCGAATGAAGATCCTCAATGATGTACTGAGAGGGAAAAATGAGATTATTTTGGTGGGTTCCAGCTTCGGGGGCCTTATGGCCACTTTGTTTACACTGGACAACGAGGAGAGGGTGAAAAGACTTGTCCTGCTGGCCCCAGCGCTGAATCTGGTAGATCCTGGAACCTTTAATGACAGGGTGATCCAGGTCCCTACGTGGATTTACCATGGGACCAAGGATGAGGTAATTCCGCTTTCAGAGATCAAGCACATAGGCCAGGGGCTGTTCAAAGATTTCACATTTGTGGAACTTGATGATGATCATAATTTGCATGCCACTTTCCGTGCGCTTCCGTGGAATGAATTGCTGAGGTAAGTCAGGCGGATTCTCTATAGCCGCCAGGGACCGCTTTCCCGTCTAGGTAAACCCGTTTTTCCTCATCCAGGGCGAATCGGCCTCTGGCGATTAATTCGATGGTCCTGGGGAAAATCTTCCAATCACCCACTTCCTTTAACTTTTCCTGGTGCTCCTCAACCACACGATCAAACACCTCCGGCATGGCCATTAACTGCGTTAGTGGCATTGGAAGACGGACGGCAAGGGGCTGGGAGACCATCAAAAGCGGACCAGTATCAACGCCTTCATCAGTCCACAAAGTCGAAGCCCGTAGCTCTTTTTCTCCAGCGGCAATGGCATCGCGCACCGCATGGTCGCCGGTATACTTGCGTTTTCCATCGGGGGTGAGGATGGAAAGGTCAGCGGGGTGCACATTCACACATCCTTTGAGAGTAATGTAGCTCATATAACCGCCCAGTGCGATAACGTCTATTTGAAAGCTCTTGATGAGGGTAAGGGCAAAGCTGTCGTAAGACTTTCTGGCAGCAAGGCCCTCTGGGGTGGCTACGGTTCTCGTCAGGCCCCTTGATCTGTGAAACACACGTATGTCGTAGCTAAAATAGGGTAGCCCATATTCATAAGCTATCTTTTCACCGCGGCAGAGGCCATCGGAGCGGTCTGAAAAAATGAAAATTACCTCAAAAGGAGAAGTCCCTTCACTCTTTTCAAGGCGTTTTTGGTGTTCTAGGAGTTTTCTTATGTTTGTGCCTGAGCCAGACATGAATCCAGCTACCCGCATGGGGTGACCTGCCTTTTGGGGATCAAAAATGGGCTTAATTGCCATGAGAGACTGTCTCCATCAAGGCCTCTACTGGCTTTATGTGGTAGGGACTATTATGCTCAATTGCTGCCAGGACTGCACCGCCGCCCGTGAAATAATAGGTATGGGGGGAGTCGAGGCCTTCAATGTACTGGCCAGGAGCCAGGTTTTTGAGTTCCTGGAGGGTGTCGCCCCCGCCGAATAGTTTCATTGCCTTTGAGTTTTTGAATATCAATTTGTACAAGGCGGCTGAGCCTTCGGGATAATAAGGCATGAGTCCCATCACCGCATTTACGAAGATGGTGTTTGCATCCAGGATCACGGATTGTGCATCAGGTAATGCGAAAGATTCGGGTGCCACATCCACTATATAGCCCACTTTCTTTTTCTTTACTATCTCGGCTAGGGATGTCTTTTGCCACTTACCATCAGGACGACCTTCCATCGTTTCAGATTCAACTAATTGAGGTAGTTCCACGATCTTTTGCTCTTGGCTGTCCATTTCGACTAGCTCTCTGGCCATGTCCAGTTCATCTTTTGAGACGCCCTCGATCTCAATATCATATTTTGCAGCAAGGTAAGTATTATATATTAGGCCCCCCAATATAAGATGATCCACTTTCCTGTACAGCGCCCTGAGCGGCCCGATCTTTGTATCATACTTGGCTCCGGCTATGATGGCAGTATAGGGGCGGGAAGGATTCAATACTAGATCAAGGTGGACCAGCTCTCTTTGAAGGAGGAATCCGGCATAAGATGGGATGCGTTTGGCAATATCGTATGTAGAGACATGGGCCTGCCAGGAGCCGAATGCGTCATTGATAAATATATCGGCCAGGGAGGCCAATTCCTCACAAAATACCTCCCTTTCTTGGCCTTTAGCCTGTTCTCCCTGAAACCAGCGGGTATTTGGCAGGTAAATCATACCTGTCTTTGCCTGCTTAAGGTCCTCAATAGCCGGGCGGATCGAGTCGCTTATGTGGGTTATACCTTTGCTGCCCTCCGGTGGAAAGTCAGGGTAGTAAATATCGATAGGGAGTTTTGCTTCAAGATACCGGATAATGGGCTCTACGGAAAGGCTTTCATCGCAATGAATCTCACCCGTCTTTTTGTCTCTGGGCCGGCCCACATGGGTCATAAGGATGGGTCTGCCCCCTTTTTCCACTATTCCGTAAAGTGTTCCAATGGTGCTCTCAATTCTGTAAGGGTCCTTGATTTTACCTTTCTTCACCACATTGTGATCCACGCGCACAAGTACAACCTTGCCCCTCATGTGCGCCCTCTGCATCAGGCGCAAGCGGGAGTCCAGTTTGCTAATATCCATAGTTACCCTCCTTTGTTGTTTGTCCTTGTGCCTTTTGGGAAATATACTATTTTATAATACGTTAGAACATGTCGAAGCAATTAGAAAAAATACTGGTTATTAGACCCGGCGCGCTTGGTGATACCCTTATGCTGCTCCCCTCCATGTGCGCACTAACGCCTAAGCACAAAATATGGGTGGCAGGGAGAAGACCAGGGATAGAATTCCTAAGCCCATATGCTGAACAATGCTTTGATATGGAACAGGGCCAGTGGCATACACTCTTTCTAAGGTCTCGGGGCGGCCAGGCTCTCCCACCCAGAGGGGTGGAAGTGGTCGTTTGTTTTATTACTGATCGGGACTGCACCATATCTCTAAACCTCAGATACTGTTACCCAGGAGCCAGGGTATATGTCTTCCCTTCTTTGCCTTGTGGCGGTGACAGGGTCCACGTAGCCCAACACGTGGCCATGTGCCTGAGTATTGCAGGGCTGGCCCTGGAACCCGAGGCAGTGCTTAGGGTTGCCAGGGAAAAACCGCTATTGGATGAGTGTCAGTGCCACCCCAGAAATTACATTGTCCTTCACCCGGGTTCAGGGTCAAAAAGGAAAAATTATAGTGAGGCGTTTTGGTCCCGATTAATCAATATAATAAGCCAATTGCCAGCAGCTTCAACCCTTCGGCCTTTAATTTTACTTGGACCGGCCGAGGCTGAGATTTGGCCCCGGCTGGCCTCAAAGCTTCGCTTCCGGGGCTTGCACGTGGTAGTGTCTGCATCTTCACGGGATTTGTTGAAGATCATGAGAAAGGCCAGGATATTCATTGGCCATGATAGTGGGATTACCCATCTTGCTGCAATGGCGGGTGCAAATACAATGGCCATGTTTAAGGCCAGCGACCCGGTCTTGTGGCGACCACTTGGCCCCAAGGTTACGGTGATCAAAGGTGCAAAAAATGAAGATTTCTTAATGGGGCAAGTGCTGGACTGGCTGGTTAGCTGTCAAGGGGCATGAAAGGGAGGGTTTGACTTTTTCCCCATTTCTGTATACTCACAAGACAAACCATGGCATATATAAGTATAAGAGGAAGATATGAACAAGACAGATCTTGTTGAAATATTTAAGAAGAGAACAAGGCATCCGTATCGGCCGAGGGCATCGCATATCATTGAGAAGCTATTCCCAGACTTTGACTATTTCAACACTCCCAGCATGTCCCTTGTGGCCGGACTCACTACCTTTATGGATAAGAACCTGTATGTCATTGCCCAGCAAAAACCCAAACCCGAGGACTTCAAGACAAAGGGAGACCTTGAGGTGCTCAACAGGGGTATGCTCACATCTGACGATCATTCTTTCATCCTGTCTACACTAAAAAAGGCCCGGGCAATGGATCATGAAAACACCTATGTATTTTGTATTATTGACACTTACGGTGCAGATATCTCCATGTACTCGGCCCAGAGGTTTCAGGCCTTTTTTATCTCTCATTTGATAAGAGAGTTTCTCACCATTCCGCTGCGGACCCTGTCCCTCATCCTGGGAGAAGGTGGAAGTGGCGGGGCGTTGGCAATACAGGTTACAGATATCAGGGGCCAAATGGACGATGCCCTTTATGCCACGGCCCCTCCTGAGAGCATGGCCTCGATTATATTCAGGGACCCCACCCGTATAGACGATGCACTGGCGATCCTGAAGCCTACAGCCAGAGAATTGAGGTCTCTCGGTGTGATAGACAGGATCGTACCCTCACCAGAAGATGTGACCAATTGCCATGCGATGGCGGAAAACGTGAAAGATTTCCTTTCCCATGCGATTAAGGATCTGTCGCGCTCCCGCATAAAGCGGCTGATCAAAAAGAGAGAAATGAGGGCCAAGCAATACGGTGTGTACAAGAAGAGTGGACCCCTACATGATCTCAAGAGGTATATTGAAAAGCCCTGGAAAAAGGCATTTAGGAAGCCACCTCCAGATATTAAAATCGTCAATTACACTAACCTGATGGAGGTGGGTGAGTCCTACGGTGACATTCGGCCGGAGGAAGGGGCCGAATATGTAGAGTGTGGCATGACTTCAGGGGGCAAACGCAGGGGCGGTTGCGGCAAGCTGATTCCTCTTCAGCGCTTCCTGGAAAATTACAACGTTTGTCCTGAATGCGGGTTTTCTTACACGCTTGATGCCTCAGGCTGGATCGATTGCCTCACAGACCCGGGGAGCTTTCACGAGCTTCACAGGAACCTGACCGTAAACCAACTCCTGGACGAAGATGCCATAACCGATTACTATAGGGACTTTCTTGCCCGTCAGGAGGGCCGATCCCAGTTTAAAGAATCGCTGGTTGTGGGCAGCGCCAGGATTCACCATTTCAAGGTCACAATAGCGGTAAGTGAGTTCTATTTTTGCGGCGGATCCATGGGAGTGGTATTCGGCGAGAAATTCCGTAGGGCTGTGGACTACGCTATCCAGGAAAACCTTCCTTTTGTTAGCCTCTGTTGCTCTGGTGGGGCAAGGCTCTACGAGGGTATTTCGGCATTGATGCAAATGGTAAAGACCATTGAGTCGGTGAACCGGCTAAAGCGCCACGGCCTTCCGTACATATCTATAGTGGCTGATCCCTCCACCGGAGGGGCTATTGCCAGTTATGCAGCCCTTGGAGACATCGTGATTGCCGAACCAAAGGCGCTGGTGATTTTTGCAGGGCCCAGGGTGATGGCTGCCAGGGGTTTTGAGGTTGAAGAAGAACTGGTGAGGTCCGACTCATTGCACAAGATTTCCAAAGATATATACAGGAATCTTAGTTACTATCACAAAATCAGGGGCATTCAGGAGGTAGTGCAGAGAAAGGACATGAAGTACGCTGTGGCAAAGTACCTGGACTTCTGTGCAAGGATAGGGTATGGGCCCAAGAAGATAAGGCGAAAATCAAGTAAAAGGGCTATGTTGCTCTAAGCACCTAAAAGCCAAGCCGCTTCATGTCTTCCACGAGCTTGCGCACTGCGGAGGCTGAATTCTGCAATGCTGCATCTTCTTCTTCGGTAAGCTTGATCTCAATAATTTCCTCTATGCCATTGCTGCCCAACTTTACTGGAACGCCAACAAAAAGACCATCTATCCCATACTCTCCTTCAAGGTATGCAGCACAGGGCAGGATCTTTTTCTTGTCTTTTAAAATGGCTTCAGCCATTTCCACGGCTGCTGAGGCAGGTGCATAATAGGCACTACCCGTTTTGAGCAGGCCAACGATCTCGGCCCCTCCGTTTCTTGTCCTTTGGACGAGTGCCTCGATTCTATCGGGCTCAAGGAGCTCCGTAATCGGGATACCGGCGACCGTGGAATATCGTGGCAGGGGAACCATTGTATCTCCGTGGCCACCCAGAACGAATGCATGGGTGTTTTCCACGGAGACATTCAGCTCCATTGCAATAAAGGCGCGGAATCGCGCTGAGTCAAGCACTCCCGCCATCCCCATGACTCTGTTTTTAGGAAACTGGCTGGTTTTTAACGCAACGTAGCACATGGCATCAAGGGGGTTGCTGACAATTATAAGGATGCTCTCCGGAGCCACTGCGGCAATCTGCTTTGTAACATTTCTGATTATACCCATGTTGGTGGACAAGAGATCATCTCGGCTCATGCCAGGGCGCCTGGGAACCCCCGCGGTAATGATGATAATATCAGAGTCCTCTGCCTGAGAATAATCGTTCGTGACACCGAGTATCTTTGAATCATGTTTTTCAATGGGTGCGGCCTCTGTAAGGTCAAGGGCCTTCCCAGCAGGCACCCCTTCAAGTATATCAATCAATACGACGTCTGCCAGTTCCTTTTCAGCAAGCCTCATGGCTGCAGTGGCCCCAACATTTCCAGCACCAACTACTGTCACTTTTTTGTCCATGCGCGCGCCCCCCTAAGCCTCTCTATTGTTGAAAATGTAAGCGGGCAAAAGCCACTTACATGATAAGTCGCCGTATAGCTCAACAAGCCTTTGTACTGGCTATGAAGTTGTGGCGATTATAGAAGAAAGTGTGCTTGGGGTCAATGTTGAGATAAAAATTTGACAGTTTCATAAAAAGCGCGACTGCGGCGTAGCCTGCTTGGCGTCATTGCTCAAATACACCCCACCTTTAATTTGGGGCTTTTCAAGATTCCATCAAATTTCTTTCAATCTGTTTTTCCCGTATTGGGGCTATAACAACGACCAGGAACCCAGCAAAAGCCACCACGGAAGTCACAATAAAAAGATAAGCAAGGCCCGTATGCTGGGCGACCCAGCCTGACACCATGGTCCCTGTAACAAATCCTGTATCGTATGTGGCAGTAAATAAAGACATAACGGCAGGCTTCTCCTCCATAGTCCCGTGGTCGGCCGCCAGGGCATTATGGGCGGGGAAGAGGATTCCCATGGCAGCCCCAAACAAAACCGCGGACAAAAGGCTCATATCCCTGCCCATTGCGGCGGGGATAAGGGCTGTACCTGCAACCAGTACAGGATAACATATGCGCATGGATCGCTTTTTGCCGAACCTGTCTATTTTCCTCGCCATCACCAGTAGAAAAAATATGGCGGTGGCAAAGGCCTCCAGAAAAAACACTCCGCTGAAGGCATGCCGGCTCTTTGCAAATAACGCGACAAAATTAATGACCGTAGACTGGCAGTGGGCAAAAATCAGTGTAGAGATCAGCACGTACAACAGGGAACGATCCTTAATTAGATCCAGGTAATTGATGCGGGCTGATTTGGCTTCTGAGCCAGGATGGGAGATGGCTTTCAAGGCGGACAGCATGATCAGGAAGGCCAGTGCCGCAGCAAGACCCGCAGCAAGATAAAGGGCTGTAAATCCCCACCGCCTAATTAACATCTCGCCAACGGGTGGACAAAGGGCTGAGGCACCCATTAAGGCTGTGCCTACCACCCCGTAAGCCTCTGCTCGTTTGGAAGGAGGAAAGGTCTTGGCGACCAGGGAGAAACTCCCCGCAATAAAGGCCGAGAAGCCCAGGCCGTGCAAGGCGCGGGTGGCGAAGACCAGCAGCCCGACGGTTCTCGCTGAAATATAAAAAAGTGAGGCAATGAATATTGTGGATATCCCAAACAGGATCAATGTCCCTTCACCGTGTTTTGCAGTAGCTTTTCCCATTAAAGGCCTTGATATCACCGTGACAGCGGAAAAAATTCCTATGACAATCCCAATCACAGTGTCAGAGCTTCCCATGGTCTTGAGGGCGAGGGGGTAAAGGTAGAAAAAGGAGATGTTAGAGAAGATCAGAAAGAAAATGACGTTTACGAGGACAAACTGTCTGTCCCAAACTGCAGCGCTTTCTTGCATGTTTACACTTGCCTCAGTGTGGGTCTTATAAAAATCTCTTAACCGAAGAGCCACAGAGATTACAGAGACTATGATCTTTTTGTCTGTCGGGAGATTGCCTCCGACAAGCAACCAATTAGACCCTCTCTGCGTGCTCAGTATCTCTGCGGTTAGGAAATTGAATGCGGTTTTAGTTCCTTAGACCTTTCTTCCGCAGTACGGACAATATTGGAAGGAAGGCTCTAGAGGTTTACCACAATAAGGACAGACAGTGCCACGCATTTTTTCAGGGCCGGGGAATAGTTGGCCAGATTCGTCGGAAATGGCCCCGCAACTGTTACACTCAAGGAAGGGTTCGCCTTTTTTTACTCGAAAAAGTGGGATAAAGAAGAGGGATAGGTAGTGGTCCACGCGCTTGAGCCTTGCCTGGTAAAGGCCGCAGGCAGGGCACATGCGAGGGGTATCATCTAGTGTCACGGTCTTTGGCTGCACGCCGCCAATGAAAAAAAACATAGCTTACTTCCTGAAACCAAGGAATCGTCTCACATCATAGGCAGAGGGACAACTTATCTGAATACGCATTCGTTAAAACGTATTTTAATCATAGTGAGAGGGGATTCAAGACTGCAACATGAAAGCACTTTCTATGTTGTCTATTTTCTGATAAGAGAAATTAATAACTTAGTAAGAAGTTCATTTGTGCCGCTATGTGCGTGGCGGGGCAAGGCAGGTACTACCAAGTACGCCTTATCGTTCAAGCCTCATGCACCTTGCCTCTGGGGGCTTTTTACTTTGGCGGCGAGTTTCATAGGTGGGTGAATTCATCAAGGTTATGGGGGAGACTGCATAATCCGGAGAAATCCCGAAGCAGTTTGGGCTAAAGATGCCGACTAAAAGGAGGGGGTAAGATGAAAAGGACAGGTATTGTGAGGGATGAACGTTATCTGAATCATGATCCCGGGGCCTATCACCCTGAGAGCCCCCGACGGCTGGAAGTGCTCTATTCCATGCTGGACGAGGAGCTGAAAGGCAAGTTCAAGGAGATAGAGCCTTTTGAGGCAGACAATGAGATGCTTTTATGGATTCACGATGCGTCATACGTTGATAGGGTCGCCGCAACTGCCGGTAAGCAATTCACGTCCCTTGACCCGGATACATCCACTTCGCCAGGATCCTACGAAGCTGCTCTGCTTGCGGTGGGAGGGCTCTGTAAGGCAATTTCCATGGTGATGGCGGGACAACTGGATAATGCATTTGCCCTCGTGCGGCCACCTGGCCATCATGCGGAAAGGTCCAGGGCCATGGGTTTTTGTCTATTCAACAATGTGGCTATAGGTGCGCGGTATGCACAAAAAAAGCTGGGAGCAAAAAAGGTGTTAATTGTGGATTGGGATCTGCATCATGGAAATGGCACACAGCATTGCTTTGAAGAAGACGCAATGGTGCTATATTTTTCCACCCATCAGTATCCCTATTATCCGGGCAGCGGCTCATTGCGTGAGACAGGTCGTGGACAAGGCCAGGGTTATACCGTGAATGTACCATTATCTGTGGGAAATGGTGACGTGGAGTACGTAGGGATTTTGGAGAGGATCCTCAAACCCATTGCCAAAGAATACTCGCCTGACTTGATAATGATATCAGCAGGTTTTGATATCTATGCCAATGATCCGCTTGGGGGGATGAACGTTACGGCAACGGGATTTGCAGCCATGACCCGAAGCCTTATCGAGGTGGCCGAAGAAGTTTGCGGAGGGAAAATAGTGGCCACTCTGGAAGGGGGTTATAATCTTCAAGGCCTCAGGGAGTGCGGTAAGGCGGTGTTGGAGGAAATGATAGGGCTTAGGTGCACGGACCCTGCTGAGGTTATCGCCAAAGGGCCTCAGGATTCCTTAAAGGGTATAGTTGAAGAGGTCGTAAGGGTCTATGGTGAGTTTTGGGACAGGCTGAAGGAATCCGATTAAATTTCCAAT
>CAZAKC010000032.1:7592-22322 GCA_964485655.1 uncultured Desulfobacteraceae bacterium | reverse complement strand
ATATAAGGCTGAATCCTGCATATTGAGCGAGGCCAGGTTTGGCAGGATTTGGAGTCTTGTAGGATCAAGGCTTGGAGGCAATGCTCTCACTGCCCCGGATTTCGTGGCGAATCACCGCCTTATCATATGCTGCAATGACATCCTTATCCCTCAGAGTCCCTATAACCTTTCTGCTATCTCCCGTGGGCACCACGGGCAATTGAGAAATACCCCGCTCACTCATCAGGTGAAGGGCTTCCAGGATATTCATATCAGGAGTAACAGTCACTACATGCTCAGAGGCCACATCTTTAGCCACCACAAGATCATGGAGGGCATATTCTTCAAGTAGCGGCCTCAAATCCCTAAAGGATATAATCCCAGTTAACTCACCCTGGATGTTTACCACGTGCAGATAAGAGACAGCCATTGTCTTGAACGTATTAATGAGGTTAAAAAGGTTCATGGATTCGGGCACCTTTGGTACATCCCTTGTCATAATCTCACCCACCTTCAGGGTACGCAGGATATTCTGTTCCATGCCGCCCGCTATATCTATCCCCCGCCTTAGCAGCTTTATGGTGTAAATAGATCCCTTGTTCAAAGAGATTGTGATAATAGAGCTCAGGATGCACGTAATCATCATTGGTAGGATAATCTTATAGTCGCTGCTCATCTCGAAAATTATCAATATCGCCGTAATCGGCGCGTGAGTCGTTCCTGCAACAACCGCCCCCATGCCCACCAAAGCGTAAGCGCCGGGCGAAGCCGGGATCCCCGGAAAAAGGGTATTTGCAAGGCATCCAAATGCGCCTCCAAGCATTGAACCTATAAACAAAGAAGGAGCAAATATACCACCCGACCCCCCAGAGCCTAGTGTCACTGATGTTGCGACGATTTTGAGAAGCACTAGCAGGGCCAAGAAAAGTCCTGGCAACTTATTGAGCAGTGCATCATTAATTGCACCATAACCCACACCGAATACATGAGGCCATTTAGAAAGGATTAATCCCAGCATTAATCCTCCCAGGGCAGGTTTTAGCCATTCCGGTATGGGCAAGACATCAAATAGGTCCTCTGTCTTGTACAGAATGAGGATAAATAGTATGCCAACGAGTCCAGCCATCGCTCCAAGGAAAGGATAGAATGCAAACTCCCAAAGGGAGTTGAGGTTGTAAGGAGGAATAACAAAGGCGGGAAAATCACCAAGGTAGTGCCTTGATATTATGGTGGCTGTCACTGATGACAGGACCACGGGTGAAAACGAGGCAACGCCAAAATCTCCCAGGAGGACCTCAAGGGCAAAAAGTACGCCTGCTATTGGAGCATTGAATGTTGCAGCAATACCTGCAGCAGCCCCGCACCCCACCATTGTCCTGTGATGAATTCCGGGCATATCAATCAACTGATTAATTGTCGAGGCCAGTGAAGAGCCTATCTGGACAATGGGGCCTTCCCTGCCCACAGAGCCTCCCGAGCCGATACAGACCGCCGATGCTGCTATCTTAACAGCAGCAACCCGCTTTCTTATTCTTCCGTCCCGCAGCGCTATGGCCTCCATTACCTCCGGAACACCGTGGCCTTTTGCCTCCCGTGCCCCAAAATAGACCAGAAAGCCAACTATCAAACCGCCAATGGCAGGAATAAAGATGATCGTGTAGGGTGAGAGCTGATGGGCAAATGTGAGGATGTCATTAGAATTACGGTAAAATCCATACTGTGCTATCTTAATGACAAAACGAAAAAGGACAGCACCATATCCACCCAAGAGCCCTATTACACCGGCGATAATAAGGACATAAAGCCGTTCATCAATACGGTACTTTTTGAGCTTAGGCAGGAAATCATGTCGATATCGATCGGGCATCTGGGTAAAGGCGATAAATGTTAGAGGGTACCGATAAAAAACTAGAAACTTCGAGAAGGCTCAGGTAAAAAACTTTCCGACACCGAGGCTGGACTAATTTTCAACAGAATTAACGCCCAATTGTCAAGAAAAAAGCCGGCCTTAAATACCATAGCATAAGAAAACATCGACTTTACTGCCTTTGGGACTTATAATCGCGTGACAATTTTTAAGGCCACTTGACAGGATCCTTTGGTTTGCGATGAAAGTACACGGACAAAAAAGCGGGGATACGCAGAGAAATGCTAGGGTATTTAGGTTAACCCTTGCAGCCCTTGGGGTTGTTTACGGCGATATTGGTACGAGCCCCCTGTATGCCGTGCGAGAGTGTTTCCGCGGAAACGGCGGCCTCTCCGTCACCCCTGCCAATGTGCTGGGTATTTTATCCCTGGTATTCTGGTCCCTCGTTCTTATCATTTCTTTGAAATACATAGTATTCGTTATGAGGGCTGACAACGAAGGTGAAGGGGGAATCCTGGCCCTGAGTACTTTAGTAAGAAAAGCCAGGAATAACAAAGGAATTACTACTTCGGCCCTTGCAATGCTAGGCCTGTTTGGCGCAGCTTTGCTTTATGGTGACGGAATGATTACCCCGGCTATATCGGTGTTAAGCGCCATTGAAGGCTTAGGAGTGGCCACTTCCGTCTTTGATCCATACATTATACCTATTTCACTATTAATCCTGATCTCTCTCTTCCTAGTCCAACGCCGGGGCACAGCCGGGATCGGTGCCATCTTTGGCCCGATAATGATAGTCTGGTTTACTGTTCTGGCACTGATGGGGATCTCGTCCATTGTAAATGAGCCCCGCATTTTCCACGCAATTGATCCGCGGTTTGCCCTACACGTTTTCACGCACAACGGGTGGCGCGCCTTTGCAGTGCTTGGCACCGTGTTCCTTGTAGTGACCGGCGGCGAAGCCCTATATGCCGATATGGGTCACTTTGGAAAAGGCCCTATCAAATTAGGCTGGTTCTCATTTGTGCTTCCATGTCTTTTACTTAACTACTTCGGGCAAGGCTCATTGTTACTGCGTAACCCTGAGGCAGTAAACAATCTTTTTTATCGACTTGCCCCAACTTGGGCCCTTTATCCCCTCGTAGGATTAGCCACAGCGGCCACCATCATAGCATCGCAGGCCGTCATCTCAGGATCATTCTCACTCACACGCCAAGCCGTGCAACTGGGCTTCAGCCCCAGGTTGGCCGTTATTCATACTTCTTCAGAACAAGTAGGTCAGGTATACGTACCCGCTGTGAATCGGGCATTGCTTATCGGTACGGTAGCCCTTGTCATTGGCTTCAAGCACTCGGGTAACCTCGCCGCTGCATACGGTGTAGCGGTTTCCGCCACGATGGTAATAACGACTATTCTTATATTTGTTCTGACACGCCAAGCATGGGAATGGTCCATGCCTGCTGCCTTGACCATTTGCGGTGGATTCTTTGCCATAGATATGGGGTTTTTTTCCTCCAACATAACCAAAATCCCCTCAGGAGGGTGGGTCCCTATTCTCGTTGCATCCTTTGTCTTCGCGCTGATGACCACATGGAAGCAAGGGCGAAAAGAGCTAAAGAAAAAATTAGATGCTCAGGTTATCCGCGTTAAACATTTCCTCGAAGACCTTTCGACACAGAGGCCCGTGAGAGTACCAGGATGTGCTGTCTTTCTCACCGGTAACCCTACTGGAACACCTCCTACTCTGCTGAACAACCTCAGGCACAATCATGTGCTGCACGAAAAAGTGATACTACTTCACGTCCATACACTGGAAATACCCTATGTACGGGTCGGGGACAGGACATCCGTGGAAGAACTCCAGGATGGCATCTACCGCATACGGTTGAACTATGGATTTAGCCAGCACCCAAACGTCCCCGTAGCCCTCAGCAGACTCAACATAGGGGGCGATTCGCTGAATCCTCACGAAATGACCTTTTTTTTGGGCAGGGAAAACCTTATCATCTCCCCCGACAGGGGTATGGCTCTATGGAGGAAAAAGATCTTTGCCTTCATGTCCAGAAATGCCCGGGACGCAACGGCTTTCTTCCGAATACCTCCTGACCGTGTAATTGAACTCGGCGTGAGAATAGAGTTTTGATAACGTAGATGAGGATATTTCTCTTTCACATCAAGACGTTGTCACGCTACAGCCCCGGCCTTGGGTTTTGTGAAAAATTTTACAAAATTTCCTTGCACATGTCAATCGTTAGCGATATAGTAACGCCGCTAAAATGATCGGTTAACTTCCTTATACTAGAATCAAACCGCCACATGAGGACCAAATCTCTGGCAATTTATAATGCGGCATTTTTTCCTATAAAAAAGGAGGATCCCGACGATGGCGATAATAACCATTTCCAGAGGTTCATACACTAGGGGCAAAGAAGTAGCAGAAAAGGTTGCAAAAGAGCTTGGATATGAATGCCTGTCCAGGGATGCGATTTTGGAGGCATCAAAGGAATTCAATGTTCCAGAAATTAAGCTCATTCGAGCTATACATGATGCCCCCTCAATCCTGGATCGAATCGGCTACAGAAAGGAAAAATATATCGCCTTTGTCCGCTCTGCGCTTCTTAGGCACTTCCGCAATGACAACGTCGTTTACTGCGGATTGGCAGGCCATTTTTTCGTGAAAGATATTCCCCACGTATTGAAGGTAAGAATAATCGCTGACCTTGAAGAGCGTGTCAAGAATGAAGCCATGCGCGAGGGCATTTCCAGAAAGGAGGCCCTGCGGATCATACAACAAGATGATGAAGAAAGGAGAAAATGGAGCAAGCACCTCTATGGTATAGATACAGCGGATCCCAGCCTCTATGATATTGTAATCCACGTCGGCAAGCTGACCACTGATGATGCAGCTTACATCATCTGCAAGACAGTCGGCCTAGAAACCTTTAAAACAACGCCGGAGTCCCAGCGTGCTATGGAGGACTTATGCATTGAAGCCGAAGTAAAAGCGGCACTTATGGATATGGATCCCGATGTTGACGTGGTGTCATCCGAAGGGTCAGTAAAGGTATATACTGTAGCCTTACTGCAAGGAGGAGATAAACTTACTAAAGATATTCAAGCGATCGCAGGATCCATAGAAGGGGTTAAAGAAGTAACAGTCCATGTTAAACCCAGGGATGTCAGTGCATAAGGAAGTGCATGACACCCCTAATCGCACGTAAGTCAAGAATGCGATCTGCACAGAGAGGAGGGCTAGAATAACTCAAATAAACTCTACACCCGCTTGTTTTAGCTATATCAGCTAAGGGGGGGCAAGTGGGCGTGAGTTGCACTGACATGCAATAAAGCAACTGGGCTGGTACTTAGCATATATTACTGTGGTGTTCGAAACAGATTGGCATTCAAAATCGGGGAGGCGTCTAGTATGTTGCACACTGAAGATGACTCGGGCATTACGAAAAAGGAGGGTGGCCAAAAACCTAGCCTTAAGAAGAAAAAAGGTAGCACTTTTAAACGACTTGTAACCAGTGTCCCTGAACTAAGTATTCTGATCATGCTGCTGGTAGGCGGGTACAGTGTCATGGCAGTCTTCTCCAAGGTTCAGGGTACACAGATTCTTGATCCATTCTCCATGTGGCTCATCATAGTTGGCTCATTTCTCATAAGCACCGCCATCGCAATCATTGCTGTCATAGCCGGAATCGGCGGAGGAGTTATTTTCACCCCTATCATGTTGGGCTTCACCTCAATGGACAGTCTGGTCATACGGGCCACTGGCCTGGTAGTTGCCATGTTCGGAGGACTAATTTCATCTGGCCCTTTTATGAAGAGCAGATTGGCCAACTTGCGGATTGTATTTTTTTGTGGCGTACCTATTACTATAGGAGCACTTGCAGGCAGTGTTAGCGCCATATATCTGCATGATGCCTTGGGGGCGGTTGGTGACGGTATTGTTCGCCTCTCCCTTGGTGTTCTGATGCTTGTCATCGCCTATTTCTTGTTTACAGGAGGCGGCAAGACTGAATATCCTCAGCCTGGCCACATTGACTCCTTTTCTAAAATGCTCCGGTTGGAGGGCTCCTATTGGGAAAGCTCATTGGGTAAAGTTGTCGAATACCACCTAGTGCGGGCACTACCGGGAGCTCTTATTTTCATCTTCCTCGGCTTCATTGGAGGATTCTTTGGCATGGGTGGAGGCGCATTTCTTACCGCCACACTAAACTTAGTAATGATGGCACCAGTGAAAATTGCTGCTGCCTGCAGCGGTGTCCTTTTAGCAATAAGTGATGCCACTGCCATCTGGACGTACATTACTTACGGTGCCATGATCGCGGTATTGGCCGCCCCGTGGATGCTGGGCCATGTGGTTGGCGGTATTCTGGGGGCACACTTACTGATAAGGATAAGGGCTGGGTTTGTGCGCAAGATCTTGATCTTCATCCTGATACTGTCATCTGTGAAGCTAATCTCTCGTGGATTGGAAGGTGCATTCTCGATGCACATACCAATTCCATTTCTTGGATAACTAAGACTACCGCTCTCTCTTGGGATTGTTGCCGCACATGACATTACTTAATTTGATCCCAAGAAAGCCCGGAAGTACAGGAGGATCTCAATGGGAGGATATGTTAGCAAAGAGGAACAAAATAAGTTGAAAGCCCCTTTCGCTGGTCTTGTTTATGGCCAGATAATTTACTGGGGCGTGATGCTTGGTTCTGTGATCGTCATGATCGGATCCATAATATCCTTTGTTACTAGAGATAACTACGTACCTGTTTCCTATTGGCTCTCCACAGTATGGAAGGGTGAGTCCCCAATTGAGATATGGAAAGGCATAACAGGCTCCCTGCCGATGGGGCACTGGTACTTTTCTCATCTCATGACTGGCGATGGAATGACAGCATTCGGTATCTCACTATCGGTGTTTTCGGTGGTTCCTGCACTGTTTCTTTCTTCAGCAGTTTTGTTTAAAGAGGGTGACAAGTTATACGGAACCTTGGCCCTCATCGCAGGACTAATAGTGCTTACGGGGGTCCTGGGGCTTATTCATGTAGGATAGAAGATAACCACTTGACCTTCAGGGGTCAAACCCCGAAACAAGGTCCCCTTTGTGTAACAATATAGGAACAAGGAGGCGCGCATGTCCATTATTGCCATAGCCAGGGCTTCTTATAGCCATGGCAAGAAGGTAGCTGAGACGGTAGCACATGAGCTGGGCTATGAGTGCATCTCAGAGGAGGTAATAAGTCTGGCTTCACAGGAGTTTGATATTCCGGAAAATTGGCTGAAAAAGGCTATTGACAATGCACCCACACTTAAGGACCGTTTTAGTCACGGAAAGAAGAAATACGTAGCTTACATTCGCGCTGCACTGCTGGAGTATGTGGCCAAAGACAACGTGGTCTACCATGCCCTTGCAGGTCACTTTTTAATGGAGGGTATCCCTAATATCTTGCGAGTCATGATCTCCGCGACACCAGAGGAAAGGGTCAAGGAGGTAATGAGTAGGGAAAATGTTTCCGAGAAAAAGGCTCTGAAAATTGTCGAGAAATTTGATAAAGAGCGCAGGAAGTGGGCCATGTATTTTCATGGTAAGGACCCCTGGGATCCCAGCTTGTATGACCTGGGGATTGTGATAGGAAGATTGACAATAGACGATGCTGTAGCAAAAATTATCGAGACAATAAGACTCCCTCATTTCCAAATGACACCCGAGGCCATGAGAAGGCTGCAGGATCAAGCCCTTGCGGCAAGGATCCTGTCAGACCTCATGAATTTTTACTCTGATGTTGAAGTCTCCGTGGAAGACGGAATAGTAACGGTTCACATAAGAAGGAGTATAAAGCAAGAGGAAGCTGTGACTGAAGATATACGCAGCATCGTCATGGATCTTTACCAGGTCAAAGAGGTTCGTGTCGATGTCATACCAGTGTATTAAGGACACAAGGCCACTATGGGCATATTTATCAGCGCTGAAGGGCGCATTGATAACCCGCAGCGGCTTTTGATAGGATACGACGATAAGAATCAATAGAGGTTAACTTACAATTACTCATGAAGCTAGTATACAAGATTACTCTTGCAAATGCCCTGGGAATCATCGCCATAGTTCTTGTCGCAGCATTTTCCTACCACGATTTTAATCTTCTTTTGGCTAAGTTGCGCTTTGTGGAGGTTGCTGATGCCCTGAATGCCTCCTTCCTTGAAATGAGACTCTCTGAGAAGAACTATTTTCTATACAATGACAAGGCAGCCTTCAATCAGATTCAGAAGATGATCCAGGAAAACTACCTCACAATAGAATCTATGGCTCCATCAATAATAAAGGTAATAGGAAAGGATAACTTCGAAAAGCTGCAACTATGTCTCAAGCGATATGACAATGCTATCAGCAAAGCAGTAAAAGAGGCCGAGCATAACAAGGACACCTTAAAGATTGAGGAGCAAGTTCGACCAGCGGGAAGAGCACTGAGGCTGTTTTCTGAGCGTATCGTAAAAGCCGAGCGCCGGGAGGTAAATAATATTATCTCAGCCTCAAAAAAGACATTGCTGTCTTTTTTTGGACTGATTATCCTAGTAGCCATCCTGAGCAACTATTTCTTTTTTTCTAGAATGTTCAGGAACCTCAGGAGGATTGAAAGAACTGCCAATTCAATATCCGAAGGAAAATTTGTAAAAATAAGAGGAAAGATCCCTGACAATGAATTGGGCTCCGCCATGAAGGCTATCAATTCCATGTGTGAAGAATTGGCCACCAGACATGAACAACTTATTCAGTCGAAGAAATTGGCGTCACTGGGCACGCTCACAGCAGGGGTCGCTCATGAATTGGGCAATCCTCTGAACAATATCTCCATGGTGGCTCAGACCTACCTTGAGTTGGCTACGCATTTGTCCGAAGAAGAGAAAACTGAATATGTCCAAACTATTCTGGACGAGACCGAGAGAATCAGGAAGATAGTCCAGGACCTGCTGGATTTTTCCAGGGCCAAAGAGAAGGATTTTAAGATTTGTGACGTAAATGATGTTGTATTACGCTCCCTTAAATTGGTCAAAAACACCATTGAGGTCTCTGGGCTCAAGACCTCCTTAGAGCTCACCGATGACCTGCCCCCTGTCTATGTTGACGAAGACAAGATTCGAGAAGTGCTGGTAAATCTCCTCACTAATGCTATTCATGCAACCCCGCCAGGGGGCAACATTATCCTTCGCACCAATCTTGCGCCTGATGGAAAAAATATCACAATAGAGGTGGAGGATACCGGCAAAGGTATACCTCCTGAATTCCTTGAACACATTTTTGATCCATTCTTTAGCACAAAAGGAACCGAAGGTACGGGATTGGGATTGTCGATCAGCTATGGCATAATAAAGAAACACAAAGGGACAATTGAGGTAAAAAGCAAAGTTGGGGTAGGAACAACTTTTACGATAAAATTACCAATTTATACAGGAGAGGAGGGGTAGAATGAACGGATACAAAATTATGGTGATTGATGACGAGAATGTTGTAGGCAAGATGATAAAGAGCTCATTTGGGCAGGACGGATACATAGTGGAAGCCTTTCTGGACGCAAAGCCCGCACTCGAAAGACTGAAGGAGGAAAAGTTTGACGTCATCATCACCGACTTAAAAATGAAAGATATCGACGGCATGGAGGTCTTAAATAGGGTCAAGAAAGAGGCGCCCGATATCAAAGTGATTATGATCACCGCCTTTGCAAGTCTTGATGCCGCTGTTGAAGCCTTTCGTAAGCGTGTCGATGACTTTTTTGCAAAGCCAGTAAAAATAGCCGAACTGAAGGCTTGCGTTAAGAGGCTGCTCGAAGAAAAAAATTAGGAGTGACAGGGCTCATTGCCGAGCGCTTGGTGCTTGAAGGGGTGAGGTTTGTTTCACTTGCCATGCCATAGCCTCTTGTAAGTTGCTCAGCAACAAGGCAAGATAAGGACGGCGTACGTGAAAACCAAGAACTACATTGTGATTGTCCAGTGTCATATTGTGATGGAGCGGTGCTCTGGGTATTTTTGCGAAAAGGCATTCAACGAGCGAAGTGGGCTATTTTCTACGTACCCACGCAACGAACCCTATCGCACCCTGTACCTAACATGCGGGGGATGTTGCGGCAGGGCTTTACACAGAAAGCTCCTGGATCTCATCACAACCATAAAAAAACAGGAAAGCGTGGACAAGGATCAAATTGTTGTTCACCTCTCTTCGTGTATTACGAAGGACAACTTCCATGGGCCTGTATGCCCTCATCTTGATTATCTCGAGACCATGATACACGACAAATTGGGTCTGGATATAGTACAAGGCACATACATCAGCAGGAAATCAGAAAAACGCCGAAATGCCGGTATTTATAAGCATTAGTTTATTTCAATAAACCCGCTTTTTCCATAAGCCCAGTGCCTTAATACTGGCCAGAGAGGCAAGCATAATAAAGAAAAAGATAACAGTTGTAAGAAGAGTGCTCCAGTGCCACCAGATGGGGCCGTTTATCAATATTGTCCCCCCGCCAACAATGGGCACAGCAAATACATTCATAATTGCTATCTCCATTGCCACAGGGGTCCTGAACTCCGGGTCAACAATCCTCAGCAGCAGGAGCCCGCAAGAAACAGTACCTGTAACCGTACCGTAAATGGCGGCCATGCGCTCCAAATTGTAGGAGGGAAGTCGCTTGCCCAGGAACAGCACGGCAAACGTAGTCAGCATACCACCTATCAGGGAAATGCCCATAAAAGGTATCATATATTTCCAAACAATCATCATCTGGATAGCTGATACCGTGGCGACTATCAGAAAGTCAACGGACCAACCCGTAATCCGCCTCTGTACTCCCGGGTCAAGCAGGTATGCCAATCCCAATTTGCCCATGATCCACTTCACGCAAAGGGCAATACCAAGGCCATAAAAAAAGAAAAACCCCCACATCATTTTCCCAACATCGGACGGCAACAATATTCCCAGATACTTAACGAAGAAATAGGTCAACAGGTATACTAGTCCCACCATTGCCATTTGGAAGGCCATGGTATCGGTATTGCCAGAGTAGAGGGTCAATTCCCCAGCCTTCTCTTTAGGTTGATCCTTCGCCACGATGCCGATCAAAAAATCTTTGGACAGCCCCTTGGACCCATGCATGGAATAGCCCTTCCTGATCCCCCAGTTCACCAGAGGCACGCCCACCAAAAGGGAGAAAAGATACCCCATAGTAGCGAATCCTAAACCTATTGTGGCGGCATGTGTAAAGCCAATAGTTTCCCATACTTTTCCAAATGACAGCGCCTCTCCCGGCCCTTCATTGAAACCTAAAGGCAAGAGGAAGCCGAAAGTACTGAATAATTTGATCCCCAATACAGAAAGAAGCACAACGCTTAACCCACCTATTACTGCTTGAAGTGGAAAGGTAACCCCTTGGGTTAACGCCATCCAGATGGAGCCCTTTGCAACTTCCCTGCCTTGGCCAGCTCTCGTCTCACCTCCCTCCGAAGCAGTAAGGCCCACGGATATGAAGGAAATGTTAAAAAGGTGGTATGCAAGGGCCTGAAGTATCTTGGAAGAAACATGAACCGCTCCGACATTAACAAGCCCCAGCCCGATAAGCCCACCTATCAGACATCCCGGGAAAAGGAAGTTCTGCAGCCACGAGACCTTTGCCCTCAACAGCACCCCGATGAGGAGCATCACAGAAAGAAAGCCAAAGACCAGCAATAAATCAAAAGAAAAAGGGGCATCCATAACAAGCCTCCCTGAAATGGGGCCACCACGCAATCATGCAAATAAATTGTTCACATACTCAATAAGGAGCTGTTCCCTGATCTCAGGTGAAAGAAAATCCATAATCTCGTTTATCTCAGCCATTCGCTCTGGCAAAGCCTCACCATTAATCCCTGCCAACTGTAACATGGAGGCAAAATCCTCTTCGGTCATGGATGAAAAATCAATGGAAGAAATCATCTCCCTCAGTTGCCCTGAGGATTCCTCCGATTTACTCCGTCTGGCTTTTTCAACCGCATCAGCAAGATCTGACAGGAACCAATCTATCCATTTGACATTTGACACATTTATGGACATGTGTATGTGACGAGGAGAATTGCCGTAAGAAAGAGCAGGCTGTATGTACCAACCCTTACTGTTCATCTCGTCTATGATATGAAATACGTTCACCTTATCGGAGGTAAACCCCACGAGGCACATTTGCGGTTGGCCCAGAATCCTTAGGCTATCTATTTGCTCAATCCCTTTTATAACCTTCTGGGTAGCCTCTAGCTTTTTTCTTGCAAACTCCAGGTACCCATCATCGCCGATATAATTAATAACAGCCCATGCTGCAGCCATGGGTCCCCCGGATTTACTGCTCTGCACAGCATTGTTAACCACAGTGTATCCAGTCCAACGCGAACAAGCAAAGATCTGATATCGCCTTATGTCCTTGTTACGATAGAGGATTATGGATGCCCCTTTTGCAGCGTAGGCATATTTGTGCAGATCAACAGAGATAGATGTGACCCCGGGAACGGAAAAATCAAATTCAGGCACACTTGCCCCAAGTCTCCTAAAGTAAGGGAGCATAAATCCTCCTACGCAGGCATCGCAGTGAAACAGGATCTGCTTTTCAAGAGCAAGCTCTGCCATCTCCTTTATGGGATCTATCACACCGTGAGTATATGAGGGGGCAGAGCCCACAATCAAGATGGTGTCAGGCCCGATTGCCTCTGCTAAGGCCTTGACATCTGCCTTGAATGAGTCAGGTTCCACGGGAACCTGGATTACCTTTACCCCCAGATACCGAGCAGCTTTATGAAATGCCGCATGGGCCGTAGTTGGGAGAATCATCTCCGGTTCTTTGATCTCTGGTCGCTTCACCCGGAAGTAATCTCTAGCGGTCTTGACCGCTAGTATGATACTCTCAGTCCCTCCACTAGTAAAATTACCCACCACCTGCTCATCGCCATTGAGGTGGCGCCTCATCATATCCACAAGATCGTTTTCAAGCCTCAGCAGGCTAGGAAATACCGTAAAATCAAGGCCGTTCTCTGTGAGAAACATCCCATAGGCCTCCTTTGCCACCTCCCTCACATCGGGCCCGGGGTCAAAGATATAGCCAAAGACCTTCCCTGACCGCCAGTCAAGATCATGGCTACGCAAGGCCTCAAGCTGCTTTAATACCTGATCTTTGTTTAGTCCTTGCTGCGGTATCTTCATGTAAGTCCTCCTTTCACATGTGATTACCATTCATGGCCATACGATAGCACGAAAAAGGGCTGCAAGTGAAAGGGCCAGGAGCAGTTGAAGTACCCTCCTACGAAAAACCCCGGGGTCTGTTCTCACAAAACTGCTCTTTCCAATGGCCAGCCCTATTAGTAGCGATGGCAGTAAGATACCCGCGAGTTTAAATGTATTTAGCCCTATCAGCCCCTGCGTAGCACACATTATCACTGCATAGAAGTCAGTGCCAAAGAAAAAGCCTATTAGTGAAGCACGCGACACAGCGACCTGAGTAGGAGAGGAAAAAAAGAAAAGGATTACCGGTGGCCCCCCAATGGCAGCACCTCCATTCAGAATCCCTGATATCAACCCTATGGCGACTGTGCCTGCCTTGTTAAATAGATATTGAATCCGAAGACCCTTGTTGAACAGTACAACCAAAACTATTACTATGAACGCAATTGTAGCCCTCATGGGCTTCGGAGGGATAATTGCAAGTAGATAAGAACCAAGAGGCGCTCCCAACGCAGCCCCAAAGAACAGCCACCCTAAAGAAGACCAGTCAATGATCCGCCACACACTAGGGAGCAGATAACCACTGGCCACAACCTCAAGGATCAGAATCACTGGAATGATCTGGGAGGGCGAAAAAAGAAGCGATAGGCCAAGCACAGCAAACATCCCGGAGCCAAACCCACTATAACCCCTGATGTAACCTGCAACAAGGACAATAAATATTGAACCAACATAAAAGCCTATATTGGTCACCGCCACTCCTCAGACAGCGATTCTAATCGTATCAGGCCAATAACACAGCATCCTTCGGCAAGGCAAGACCTCGCGTCAAAAATATGGTTTAATATGATGTTTCTTATGTGCTATAGAAAATTAGATCCTGTGATCCTTTATCCTTCCCCCAGGAGGAATTGACGTGAAAAAGTGGCTCGTTACTGGCTTATGTATCTTGCTGGGTATCGTTATTATTGGTGTAGGCGGCGGATACCTTTGGTTGAAATACACCTTAAAACATAGGCTGCCTGAAACGCAGGGGACTATCAGGGCAGCGGGGCTAAAGGACAAGGTTACGATCATAAGAGATACTTATGGTGTGCCTCATATTTATGCCAAAAATGAGACAGATCTCTATTTTGCCTTTGGCTACGCGCTCGCCCAGGACCGCCTGTGGCAGATGGATTTTATGAGAAGACTGGGCCAGGGCCGTCTGTCTGAAATCTTTGGAAAAGACTTTGTGGATACTGACTTGTATTTTCGACTGCTAACGGCTAGCGGACTCAGGGGCACCACTCCACCTAGCCTTCGGCAGGGTTTCACGGCCTTTGCCAAGGGCATAAGTACTTATATAAAGACCCATGAAGACCGCTTGCCCATAGAATTTACAATACTTGGTTACAAACCAGAGCCATGGAATGAATCCGACTATCTCGATGTCCTAAAGGTTGTAAACTGGGCCCTTAGCTGCGGGTTTAGCACGGACCTCACTGCTTCAAAAATATTGAAAAAGGTTGGAAAGCCCCTTTTTGCTGAGGCATTCCCCATGTGGCCTGATCAGGGCCCCCTAATTGTGCCTATGCCCGAGGTGCATATTGCCTCATACCCACAACTTCCATCTGAGGTCACTCAAAAACTGCGTCGACTGACCGGCCTTCCTATC
>CAZAKC010000032.1:0-7582 GCA_964485655.1 uncultured Desulfobacteraceae bacterium | reverse complement strand
AATATCAGGTAAAAAAAGCGTTGATGGCATGCCCATTTTGTGTAACGACACCCATCTGGCCTTGACTAACCCCGGATTTTGGTGGGAGGTGGATCTTAATTGCCCAACAATCCACGCATCTGGATTCGTAGTCCCGGGCGTTCCGGGCCTTGCCATTGGTCACAACAGGAACGTGGCATGGGGCGTTACCAATGTGATGGTGGATGATGTGGATTTTTATGTGGAAAAACTCAACCCCAAAAACCCTCGCGAATACTGGTTCGTAGATCACTGGGAAGATATCAAGGTGATCCGGGAAACCATCAAGATAAAGGGAGGCCGCTCTGTTCAAAAACAAATACTCTTGACCCGACATGGCCCCATACTCCCTAAATCGATCAACACCAAAACAGGCCAAGCAATCTCCCAAAGATGGGCATTTAACGATGGGCTTCAGCCTGGCCGGGCTGGATATGCATTGCTTAAGGCCAAGACCTTAGAAGATGTCATAGATGCACTTCAATATTGGGAACTCCCGAGCCAAAACTTTGTGTTTGCCGACACCCAGGGCAATATAGGTTACTGGTGCTGTGCAACTGTTCCCATCCGGAAAAAGGGCAATGGCTTTCTTCCTGTACCTGGATGGACAGGCGAATATGAATGGGAAGGCTATGTTCCATTTAACAAAAGGCCCCATATCATTAATCCTGTGCAGGGCTTCATTGCATCTGCCAACAATAAGGTAACTGATAACAGCTATCCTTATGTTATTGGCAATTACTGGGAGCCAATGGACCGAATATCTCGTATTACGCAACTGCTTAAGGCAAAATATAAGCTATCCATACAGGACATGAAGGCTATACAGAATGACACCTTTTGTCCCCTTGCCTCAGAGTTAACACCGAAATTCTTAAAAGTTCTGAAGGCAAACCCAGATCAAGAAGGTTTTAGTGATGCTGCACGGATCTTGGGGAACTGGGACTTTGCTATGGCAGCACACAGCCCAGGGGCAAGTATCTTCGAGGTGACCTTCCGCAGACTCATGGACAATATATTCAGGGATGAAATGGGGGATGAGCTGTACGAACAATATCTGAAGACGGTTACCTTTCCACCAAGGGCAATAAGGGCAATCTGCAGAAAAGGAAAATCCCCGTGGTTCGACAATGTGAATACTAACAAAAAGGAGTCAATGCAGGATATAATCAAACTCAGCCTGGAGCAGGCGTTGCACCAATTGAAATCTCAAATGGGCAGTGACATGAGTAAATGGGACTGGGGAAAGGTTCATACATTAACCTATTCTCATGTCTTGGGGAAGAAAAAGCCCCTTAACCTGTTATTCAATATTGGCCCTTTTCCTGTCCCGGGAAATCATCTTACGGTTAATAAGAAACAATATCCTTATACCAAGCCCTTCTTTGTGGACCATGGCGTATCTCAACGCATGATTGTGCCTTTGTCCCACCCTCAGAACGCGCTTCATGTGCTTCCGGTGGGAGAATCAGGAATGTTGAACAGCCCTCATTATAAAGACCAGATTCCCCTATATCTTGGTGGAAAATACCATAATGCACTTGCTGATGCTTCATTACTGAAAGGCAGGGAGGAAGGAACGCTGATACTAAAACCCATAACGGAACCATAACAAGGAAGATACCCTTGGTACCGTCCTAACAAGTGATTTCGGCCTCCATCGCAGACCCATTACGCCCCTTACGTCTCATATAAAATCCTTCGGCACTGTAAATGGCTAAGCCCGCCCATATCAAACAGAATCCTGTGAGCCTCACGGTCGAGAATGGTTCGTCATAAAGCCAAACCCCTATGGAAAATTGGAGGCTAGGGGCAAAATACTGAAGCATACCGATCATAGACAAAGGTATCCTCCTTGCAGCGGCAGCGAACATCAGAAGAGGCGTTGCCGTAACCGCTCCACCCAAGGCCAACAAAATACTCAATGAAAAATTGTGGCCAAAGGTACCCAGTCCCTGTTTCTCAAGGGAAAACAAATAGATCATAGCAGGCAGGAAAAGAATTAGCATCTCAAGAGCTTGCCCTTCAACGGCCTCCAATGACGCCCCTTTTTTGATCAAGCCATACGTACCAAAAGAAAAGGCCAGGACCAGCCCAATCCAGGGTAGAGAGCCGTAGCGAATAGTCAGGTATAGCACCCCCGTCGCTGCAAGTCCAATTGCCACCCATTGCCATATTCGCAAACGCTCCCTGAAGAAGATCACCCCCAGCAGCACACTTACCAACGGGTTGATAAAGTAGCCAAGACTTGCATCTACAACGAACCCGGCATTTACTGCCCACACAAACGTTGTCCAGTTGATTGCCAGAAGTATAGCGCCCAGTGTATAAGCCGACAGGACCTTTTTTGACCTCACAGCCAGCCTCAGTTCTTTCAGTCGCCGAGAACTGAGCACAATAATGAGTATGAAAACCAGGGACCACACGATCCTGTGGGCAATGATCTCCACCGACGGGACCTGCTCCAATTGTTTCCAGTAAATAGGAAACAGCCCCCATAGCACATATGCACCAATTGCCAAGAGAACTCCTCTTCTCATCATTAACACCCCTCTAGGCACACGAGGTTGATACAATACATTATGGGCAGGTGTAAAGGCAACAGCCTTTACCCGACTATTTAAAGGGACGCTTGTATAGGAGCAGCTCCTGCTCGGCGTGCTCTGCGGCTGGGGGATTATCTGGCCTCCACTGATTTTGAGAGTAGTCAAAATCCGAGGTGGCTTGCCAATGGCCAATTTACTGCTTAAATTATTTGTAATCAGGACAATTTCGACAAAGATGGCGACTCGGGAAGAGGTCCGGAAGCCGTAAGAAAGGAGAAAGAAATGGGACGCATTAGTATAAGAAATACATGTTTTCTGGTTGCAGGATGCCTATTGGTGATATTCTTGCTCGCTTCTTGCGTGACTTTCAAAAGCTCAGGGTTATACATGGCTCCTGGTCAAACAGGGAAGACAATCACGCTGGATCAACTCGAAGCCAATGCTGATAAGTACGATATATATTATACCGGCATTTCCTGGGATATGCCTGCGGCTATATTTTTCGACCCTAAAGACGACGATAGTAAGATTGTAGGAAAGTTTTGGGTCAAAGTTCAAAAGGGTGAGAACCTCCGGGAAATGATCAATTTTATAAAAGGCTTTATAAACTTTGATCCAAGGCTCTATGCGATTGTAGGACCACAGCGCAGGGTATTCGGATACATATTGACAGCCACGTATCCTATCCAGGCGAGGCTCCTGAATCAGCACACCGTCTATATTTATAATATTAACTCTCCGCTATATCGGGATGACGGGGGGTTTCCCAGGACTGGAACAATCCATTAGACCTTGAAAGCCTTTGGTCACAAAACAAACCGCCGGATGCCTTATGAATATATCTTTTTTTCAAAAAATATTGACAACATTGTTTAAAATGTGCGTCAATACTTTTTAGATGGTTGGCAGGGGCGTCAGCAAGACTCGGTACAGATCTTCGACCATCTTTAAGGGGGTACTTAAATTCCTACCCAACGCAAGTTGTTTTGTTCGGATCTGTCAAACGTGGCAGGTTTCTTGGTTGCTCTGTGGCTACAGAGGAGAAAATATATGCGGCTGAAACACATCCTGCTTTGTGCATTAATATTGCTTTGTATTTGTATAGGCTATGGTCTCTCGGCTGCCGCCGAACAAAAAAAAGAGCAGACTTTCAAGGTTGTCAAGGTCTTGCAGGGTGATCTGATTAAGGTAGTCGGCCATGGGGGTGAGCTCCTGGTATGCCTCGTAGGCATCGACGCTCCTGAGGTGTGGGAGCCTGATCCAACCAAATCTCAGCCCTTAGCGCTGAAGGCGAGAGACTATCTTGCCCATTTGGTTGGTGATAAGTTGGTCAGGATAAGGGCTTATGGAATGAAAATGGGAAAATATGTTGCCGGCGAGGTCTTTCTCGGCAAAAGAGATATAAACTTGGAGATGGTAAAAAAAGGATACGCAGAAGTTTTAAAAGACAGAAGCAGAGCTGATCTGAATCTTTCCGCTTTTGAGAGGGCCGAAGCTGAGGCTCGGGAGGCCAAGAGGGGTATATGGGCCCTGGGAGACAAGTATATGAGCCCCAGTACATGGTGCAAACGTCAGAAGGCTAAGTCGCTGTGTTCTATAATACTATACGGCATTTTGCAGCAGGGAGCCACCAAGAAGTAATAGTCTCGCCTGCCTAGGTTCACTAAAATCCCGTTAGCTTTTGCTTGGATAAAAAACGCATTCCCCGGTGCGTACGGGTATTGCTTTTTCTTGCTTATGTCTTAAATTCCCCAGAAGGGAGGTGGTAAATTATGGCTACTGCTTATAATAATGATATCGAAAACTTAATACCAAAATCCTTGAGGGACCGGGAAGGTCTCGAGTTGATTACCTGTAAACGCCAGCCGGGTAATCTGCGTATAAGTAAGTATGCGTGTGCTCTTCGGTATAAGAAATCCCTGCGCATGCAGGAAGAGATCCCCGACGATGAATTTGGAATGATAATAAAGCACGGATTAGAAAGATGCAGGGATTGCCCTAGGGGAAAGCGTTATGCGGAGATCTTGTTGGGACAGGAAGGCGAGGCCATTCACTCCCCCACAAAGCGGCGTGGCCGAAAGGGGATGCGCTCTGCCGGTTCAAGGACAGCAACGCGGATATCGAAAAAGACGGCGATAAGTAAGCGCTCGTCAGCTTATGTATCTGAAAGCCAATAAGGAGGAACTGAGGATGCACAAGACAACAGCACGCTGTAATGTGAGGCCTTTATTTGTTGTAACCGCAATAATAATAGCTATTCTGTTTTCCGCGGTTTCTTTCCAACCCGCTGCCATTGCAAAAGATAGAGTTATTGAACTGAGTAATGCGATTACAAAGGTGGCTAAGGAAAACATCCCTGCTGTTGTGCATATTGATGTTATTCAGCGCCGGGAAGTAGTAAACCCTTTTTTCCCTTTCGAAAATGATCCTTTCTTCCGCTATTTTTTTGGAGGGCCCGAGATGCCCCGGAAGTTCAAACAGGAACTACGGGGTCTGGGCACCGGCATGATAATGGACAAAAACGGTTATATCTTAACGAACAACCATGTAGTAGCCGGGGCCACCGAGATAAAAGTTCTCCTTGCCAACGGCGAGCGCTATCCTGCCAAGTTAATAGGCACTGATCCCAAGACGGACCTGGCAGTCATCAAGATCTCGGCTGATAAGCCTCTACCCCATGTCACATTTGGTGATTCTGATAAAGTGGAAGTAGGTCAATGGGTTGTGGCTATAGGCCATCCGCGGGGCCTGGATCAAACTGTTACCCAGGGTATCATCAGTGCTAAACACCGCCGGGGGATCATGGATCCAAGCACATACCAGGACTATCTTCAGACAGATGCTGCTATAAATCCCGGTAATAGCGGTGGCCCTCTGCTAAATTTGAGGGGTGAAGTAATAGGTATAAACGCTGCCATTGTAACCCAATCGGGAGGATTTGAAGGGATAGGTTTTGCGATCCCCAGCAATATGGCACTCCATATCGCGAAAGAATTGATCGAAAATGGCAAGGTTAGCAGGGGCTGGCTGGGTGTAAATGTCCAAGACCTCACTCCAGAGTTGGCCGAAGCATTCCACGTCAAAGAAAACAAGGGTGCCCTTGTTGCCGACGTAGTCAAGAGCGGACCAGCCGAACGAGCAGGTATCAAACGGGGTGATATTATTGTATTATATGATGGCAAACTGGTCACCGACGCCAGTACACTGCGCAACCTCGTGGCCCTAACTCATGTGGGCAAGAAGGTCTCAGTAGAGATTATTCGTAAGGGAAAACACAAGACCCTATCCGTGAAAATTGGCAGCCTTGAACAGGCCATGAAAATGAGACTTTCATCCCTTAAGGAAAGGCTGGGGGTGGAGGTAAGGCCGGTTACAGATAAAGACGTCGAGCGATATGGTTTAGGGAGTAAGAAGGGAGTCGTGATCATCTGGGTTGATCCAAGAGGACCTCTGGGCAAGGCAGGCTTTGAGGTCAATGATATGATCCTCCAGGTTAACGGTATGACTATTCGAAGTGTTGATGATCTGGCCAATATCGTAGATTCCCTTCCTCATGGGAAAGTGGTGTCCATATTGGCCCTGGACCATAGGACAGGTAGGACTGGATATATTCGCGTGCTTATAGGGTAAGGCTATGTTAAACGTAAAGGGGGTGAACCTATGAAAAGAAATTGGTTGGTGCTACTTGCTGTTGCAATCACCATTACATCATGGGTTATTTTGGCTGGACCTGCCTCAGCCAGCAAGGTGTATGTGATGACGGGAACACTGTCCGCAGTTGACCTTGGCTGCAATACTGCTGTGGTGAAGGTGCCGCTAGGCCAAGGAAAAACCTTTGTAGTCGCCGGCACCCTAGCTCCAGACGTGGTACTGAAAAAAGGCGGCCTCAAAGCCCGGTTGGAGGATTTCCAGCCCGGTGAAAAAGTAACTGTGAAGTGGCGTTCGACCACCAAAGGTCATAAGATCCTTGCCTTAATAGCCAGATGAAGTCAGGTTTGACTCTCCGTCCCGTTGGAGCCCTTGGGGGGCGGGGAGTTCCATATTCCATTTATTAAACTCACCACAGCGGCACATTCTAGGCCAAAGGGTAGGTAGCCCCCATAGCCCAGAATCGGCATCTCAAAAACATGAAATTTATTTACAAACGGGATCGTATATTCCCATTTGGCAAGACTCAAGTAATTCCACATTTCCCAGAACCATCCACATATCAAGGCCGCCAAGGCGCTTGAAACAACCTCCCGCCAGTCCCCTTCTGACAGGCCGGAGAAAACGTGGCTCTGTCCGGTCAAAATCTGGACTGAAATTATGATTACAAGCGGTGCCACCCACAGCATGGAGAACAGAACATTGGGCAGGATACCTACCAAGAGCAAGGCGAGCCCTCCTGTGATCAGGCCTCCCAGACCCAGCAACCGATTGGAAACAACAGGAAATTGCGCCCAAGTCCTAAAGCCCTGCTGAATCCATCTAAACTCTTTCACCAGTTCTCTGACGCTCATTACCGCAGGAAGAACTGTAGAAAATGATATACTGGCATACAAAACATATGAGGATGCAGAATATCTCACTCCCATATAGTGCCAGTTTTGTACAAACCTATTGAGGTATTCAAAAAACCACCAAAATACAGCACTCAGAGGAAAGAGAGCCAGTAGGAAACCCGTCCTGTGGGTGATCAGTGACCTTCCTGTCCGGGAAAAACACAAGGCGTTGACAACAATGATGAAGCTGATCCACAGCGGGGTAAAAGTATGTGGTTGGAATCGTGAGAACCAACTGAACCGTGTCCATGCCAGGAGCCAGAACCCAAGCCCACAAATGATCCCAATCCATCCCCACAGCGGGAAACGGCGGCCGTTCGCCTTCTTCTTGGCCCCTCCTCCTTTAGAGGCAATGGATCGCAGGAGGAAGGGAAGGATTAGGCCGGCAATTACTGCCAAATACACAAAAAAGATTGCCCAAGAAAAAGGTGGATGTTCAACAAATCGTGTCTCAGGTGGGAACTCTAGGTACCT
>CAZAKC010000031.1:0-22394 GCA_964485655.1 uncultured Desulfobacteraceae bacterium | reverse complement strand
CAGTACTTTTTCCATAATTTTGCCTTCCTAACAAAATTCTAACAATTCACCAATATGCTTCTAATGATCGGTCTTTATATTCTTCCTCAAAAAAGTAAGGAGCCTGTCGAAAAAGCTTCCTTTCCTGTTACTGGCACCAGAGCGGGAGTCCATAATGCCTTGAATATACTAGATTCCCGCCTCCGCGGGAATGACACCCTTGGCACGGGTTAATGTTTTTCGACAGTCTCAAGAGGGTAACTGGGAATTTGGCTAAGCAATCCAAGTAATTGAAAACACCAACGGTAGGTTCTTATGGCTCACGAAGTATTGGCAAGGAAATGGCGTCCCCAGACATTTGACCAAGTGGTTGGTCAAAGCCATGTCACCGAAACCCTTGTCAATGCAATCGAGTCAGGACGCCTGGCCCACGCCTACCTTTTTGGAGGCCCTAGAGGTGTGGGCAAGACTTCCGTTGCAAGAATCCTGGCAAAGGCCCTCAATTGCGCCCAAAGACAGGGGGCAAACCCGTGCAACAAATGTACCTCTTGCACCGAAATAACAGAAGGCTACTCAGTGGATGTTCAGGAAATTGATGGAGCTTCTAACAGAGGAATAGACGAGATCCGAGAACTGAGAGAAAACATCAGGTACATGCCTCAGTCTGGCCTCTACCGCGTATACATAATTGATGAGGTGCACATGCTCACCATTCAGGCCTTCAATGCCCTGTTAAAGACCCTTGAAGAGCCCCCCGAGCATGTCAAGTTCATATTCGCCACTACTGAGCCCAGAAAGGTCCCTGTAACCATTCTTTCAAGGTGCCAACGCTTTGACTTCAGGAGGATACCCCTATCTGAGATAGTATCCCATCTTGAGCGGATAACCAAGGCTGAGGGCATAGAAATCGGCAAACCAGAGCTTATGACGATTGCCCGGGAGGCCGACGGAAGCATGCGTGACGCACAGAGCCTCCTTGACCAGGTTGTCTCCTCCCTGGGCCAAAAAATCAGTGGCAAGGAGATCCTCAATATATTGGGTATAGTGGATACGGGCCTCATGATGCACACCTGCGAGGCGATTATTCGTGGTGACCAGCGCAGGTGCCTGGAGATTGTTGAAGATATCTATAACTCAGGATATGACATAAAGGCATTTTATAGTTCATTAATGGGACGATTCAGGGATCTGTTGATATCCCTCGTCAGCCCCGGAGGGTCCCTGGTTGACATGGAAGATAATGAACTGCAGAGCACAATGAACCTGGCTAAAGAGGCTGGGCTGGAGCGATTGCAGGCCGCCCTTGATCTGCTTATAAAACGGGAAGAGGACTTGCGCTACAGCGTGCACCCGAGGTTAGTGCTTGAAACCGTGCTAATCAGGCTCTGCGGCCTTGGACAGTATCTTAGCTTTGAACAGGTGCTCCAAAAAATTGAGGAACTGGAAAAAACACTAGCAGGTCGTATAGGTCATCAATGCGCCGAAGTGGCCGAACCCCCTGAGCCCGTCTGGTCGCCTCCGTCCGCCACTTCCAAGGGTTGGGATGAGTTTTTGCAATTTGTAAAGGGCAAGGATAGGCCTATGGCCAATATCTTGGCCCAATGGAAGTACATTGGAATCCAAAGAAATACCCTCAAGATAGCGAGAGGGGGAGAGACATTTTCATCTAGGTACTTCGATGACCCCAGTAAAAAAGAAGCCCTGGAGAACCTTTGCAAGGCCTTCTGGGGTGAGCACATTGTTGTGGATTTAGTGGAAGCCACGGCGCAACAGAACGCATCAGGCCCGCTAAAGGAGGATCCCCGGGACCCAATCAAGTTCTCTCGATCACAGGAAATTCCCAATCCTGTAAAAAAAGTGCTGGACACGTTCGAAGGGGACATAATCTCAGAGGATTCCAGCAAAGGAGGGTAAAAGTGAAAGGAATACCAAACATGGGAAACATACTAAAACAGGCACAACAGTTCCAGGCCAGAATGGCTAAACTGCAAGAAGAGTTGGGAGAAAAAACGGTTGAGGCCAGCTCAGGGGGTGGAATGGTCACAGTTGTGGTAAATGGGCGGCAGGAACTGGTTTCCATCGAGATCGATCCCGAAGTGGTTGACCCGCAAGACACTGACATGCTTCAAGATTTGATCCTTGCCGCCGTCAACGAAGGCCTGGCAAGGGCCAAAGATATGGTCAACGAAGAGATGGGAAAACTAACCAAGTCCCTGAACTTACCTAATATCCCCGGACTATTTTAGGGAGAAAAATCTATGGGCATATACCCAGCACCCCTGGAAAAACTCATCAATCACCTGTCCAAGTTGCCCGGAATAGGCCAAAAATCTGCCACACGCCTGGCCCTACATATTCTTCGTAGTGACAGGGCTGAAACTGAACACCTCGCCCAGGCCCTACTAGAGGTTAAGGATAAAATACGGTTTTGCTCCATTTGTTTTAATCTTACAGATGATGACCCCTGCGCCATCTGTGCTGACCCTTCAAGGGCCGATGGGAGAATTTGTGTGGTTGAAGGTCCTGGAGATGAACTGGCCATAGAGGAATCCGGGGTTTTCACTGGCAGGTATCACGTGCTCCAGGGTGTTCTGTCGCCTCTCGATGGTATTGGCCCCGAAGATCTGAAGGTATCTGAGCTATTGACTCGCCTGGGCAGAGAAAACATCAAAGAGGTTATACTGGCAACAAATCCTACCACAGAAGGGGAGGCAACTGCCTCCTTCCTCGCCCAGTTAATCCGTGGAAAAAGGCCCGGTATCAAAGTCACAAGGATAGCTCTCGGGGTTCCTATGGGAGCTGACCTTAAATATATGGATAAAATGACACTTCAGAGGGCTCTGAGCAGTCGCGTCTGCGTGGAATAATGATTTCTCCCCAAACCCTTTCCCAAATAGAAGCCATTGTTGGCAGCCAGTTTCTGAAAGTAAAAGAGGCAGAGATTGATGAATATGGCTCTGACGGGACAAGGCTTCACGCCATGCCCGAAGCTGTGGCATTGCCGGGCTCTGCGGAGGAGGTATCTGCCATTCTTGTGCTCGCCACAACCAAGCGGTTTCCTGTAGTGGTAAGAGGAGCAGGCAGTGGGATGAGCGGTGGTGCGGTACCTGTCTGCGGTGGTCTGGTGCTCGCCATGAATAGATTCAACCATATACTGTCAATTGATAAGGAGAACATGACAGCCAATGTAGAAGCTGGCGTTATAACTGCAGACCTTAAGGAGGCTGCTGCCCGCTTAGGCCTCCTGTATCCACCTGACCCTGCTAGCATAAAGATATCCACCGTTGGAGGTAATCTTGCAGAGTGTGCGGGCGGTCTCAGGGCCGTAAAATACGGAGTCACGAGAGACTACGTGCTGGGTCTCAAGGTGGTGCTTCCCACCGGCGAGATAATCAATACCGGGGTACAGACCATGAAAGGGGTGGCCGGATATGACCTTACCCGCCTAATAGTAGGGTCCGAGGGGACTCTGGCCGTTATAGTTTCTGCCACTGTCAGGCTCCTGCCATTACCCGAGGCCACCCAAACCATGATCGCCTTTTTCAGCGATGTGGCCACTGCCACTGCTGCGGTGAGCAAGATACTGAGTGCAGGGGTGGCCCCCGCTGTTATGGAGCTGGTTGACGGATTGTGTCTATCCTTGATCAGGGGGCAGATTCAACTGCGGATCCCGGATGGTTCGGGGGCCATGCTCCTTATCGAGCTTGATGGAGAGCGGAAAGTCCTTACAGATGCAGTAAGAACAGTGGAAGCGAAATGCAGGGAAACAAGGTGCATTGATTTTGTCTGCGCAAGCTCAGAAAGTGAGGCTAACATGCTTTGGGAGGCCAGGAGGAACATCTCTCCGTCCCTTTACAAATTGAGGCCTCACAAAGTTAGCGAAGACGTTGTGGTTCCCAGGAATAAGATGCCGGAAATAGCCCATTATCTGGCACATCTCTCAAAAGCCTACAATCTCCCAATACCCGTGTTTGGCCATGCCGGTGACGGTAACCTCCATGTGAATATTATGTTGGACAAAGATGATCCTCAGGAGGCCTCCACCGCCCATGAGATCGTTACTCGAGTTTTTCAAAAAGTCCTGGCTCTTGGGGGTACCATAACCGGTGAGCACGGAGTAGGCATCACAAAAAAACAGTATCTCCCCATGGAGATACCGCCTGCTGGTCTGTCACTCATGCGCCGAATCAAGATGGCATTTGACCCTGCCGGTATTCTAAATCCCCAAAAAATCTTCTCTTAGAGAATTTGATCAATGCTCTTGTAGTCTTTTCTATTGTAATACTTTTCCACATCAACGAGATGGAGACGATCAAGCGCCTTTTTCAAAGGTACACTGGTGATCTCCCCATGTCTCAAGCTGACCATTCTGCCAAAATCCTCATTCACAATCATATCCACTGCTGCGATTCCAAATTTTCGTCCCATTCTTCGATCATATGCAGTGGGCGCACCGCCCCGCTGCAGATGCCTCAACGCAACGTAGCGCACTTCCAAATCAGAGTTTTTCTCAATTTCTTCGGCCAAAAATCCGCCTACTCCACCCAGGTAATAATGCCCGAATCCGTCTCTTCCTCTCTTCTCGTGGACCTCCTCCATTCCTCTGGGCTTAGCACCCTCGGAGATAAGGATTATACTGTAGCGCTTTCCAGATTTCCTCCTCTTTTGCAGTAGCTCGATAACCCTTTCAACAAGGAAATCGTGTTCAGGAATTAGGATAATGGGCACGCCAGAGGCCTCGCCGGCTTCAAGAGCCAGCCAGCCCGCCTTCCTCCCCATACACTCCACCACGAAGATCCTGCTATGTGACCCAGCCGTGATCCTCAATCTGTCAATATCAGACGTGATTATGTTTACGGCTGAATCAAACCCCAGGGTATAATCCGTTTCAGAGATGTCTTTATCAATAGTCTTGGGAATTCCTACTGTCTTTAGTCCTTTGCGGTAAAGCTTGTAAGCCACACCCAGATTATCAAATCCACCCAAAACCACCAGGGCTTCTATTCCCAGTTTCTTGCAGTTCTCGACTATCCTCTCTGATTTGTCATTAGTTGGGTCAAAGGGATTGATGCGGGTTGTGCCCAGTCTGGTGCCTCCATACCTGTCCCATGTTCGTACTAAGTCCGGGTTCAGCGGCATTATCCATTCTTTCTTACTATCCTTCTTGTCAGGCTTCACCTCTATGAGGCCTTTCCATCCATCCCTTATCCCCAGGACCTCGAACATAACCCCCCTTCGGGGCACAAGGTCTTTGTCCATGGCAGAGTAAACCAGCCAATGAATGGCACTATTGATACCAGGGCAGTCACCCCCAGCCGAGAGGACTCCAATTTTTACTTTCATGAGAATGCCTCCGATCCTTATCTATGAATTCATTGACACTGGGGCTTTGCTACACCACATCATAAAAACCCATCTCTCAGCCGCACGAAATGATATCGATTTTTACCTCCTTATAGAGTATGCCTGACAAGGTGTCAAGAATCGTAGGCGAACCGATTGCCTCTTTACCTCCTGCATCAAGCCTTATGCCTTCTGCCTTGCGCCTCATGCCTAACGCCTATACTTAAACATTCCCCTTGCTAACAGAGCATCTTATCTGTTAATGATCACCAATCGAGATTTATTTACAACCTGAGGCGGATATCTTATGAACCTGTTCGATTCAATAGTGCTGGGCTTTATACAGGGGCTTACGGAATTTCTCCCCATTAGCAGCTCCGGCCATCTGGTAATATTTCAAAATCTGCTGGGTTTCTCCGAGCCACAGCTCCTTTTGGACGTGACCCTCCATGTTGGAACGCTGCTTGCTGTGGTAATTTATTTCAAAAAAGACCTCCTTGCTATGTTATCCGAGACGATAGGCCTTTTGCGGCAGCGATGCCCTTCTAACAAGCTGGCTCACAAAAACTCAGCAGTAAAGCTACTGCTATGGATAATAATAGCGTGTGTACCAACGGGATTCATAGGCCTTTTTTTCAAACATCCGCTTGAAACCATGTTCAGCTCTGTATCTACAGTGTCAGTTATGCTCTTGGTTACTGGAGCGATTATTGGCTCGACACATTTTATTCCCGCCGGCTACACTTCGCGCAAAGAGCTTGGTCTTGTTACAGCACTGCTTGTTGGGACAGCCCAGGGGCTTGCCATTATTCCAGGCATCTCCCGCTCCGGGACAACTATCGCCTGTGGGCTGCTGTGTGGCCTGGACAGAGAGCTTGCAGGCCGATTTTCATTCCTTATCTCAATACCTGCAATAGCCGGAGCCCTATTGGTTCAACTCCATGAGCAAAGTATAACTTCTGTCCCTTTAGCGAACCTTGCTGCGGGTTTCGTTACCTCAGCCACTATCGGATTCCTGTGTCTTAAGATCCTAATGGCAGTGGTAAAAAGGGGACGCCTGGCCTATTTTGCACCTTATTGTTTCTTTGCAGGACTAATGGCGCTTGTCCTCTTCTAATAGCAGCAGTGAAGGATTTCGAAGCTCTTTCAAATGCGCTAAGATCACAAAGGGTACATGAATACAAAGCACGATGGAACACCTTGGAAAAGAAAATAGCAGGTCTGTCACAGATTACTTCGTCCTCGCTCTAAAAGGTATCTGTATGGGCGCCTCAGACGTTATTCCGGGGGTGTCAGGGGGCACCATGGCATTTATCTTGGGCATTTACGAGGAGTTGATATTTTCCATCAAATCCTTTGACTCCAGATTTGTCCTCTTGCTACTAAGGGGCCAAATCAGAGAAGCCATGGAGAGAGTCAAATGGCAATTCCTCCTCGCCGTAGTTAGCGGAATAGGGTTGGCCATTGTGTCGCTGGCCCGTGTCCTTGCATGGTTGCTACAAAATGAGCCCGTACTTATTTGGTCATTCTTTTTCGGTCTCATTAGTGCTTCGGTCATTACTGTAAGCAGGCGCGTTAATCGGTGGTCACTCACGCTCATTATTGCGGGTGTACTCGGAGCCGCCATCGCATTCTGGCTTGTAGGGCTCATTCCAGCGAAAACACCCAATGCACCATGGTATCTTTTTCTCAGTGGCGCCGTGGCCATATGCGCTATGATCCTGCCCGGAATCTCCGGCGCCTTTATCCTGGTGTTGTTGGGAAAGTACCAGTACGTACTACAGGCCCTCAACAACAGGGACATCTTTACACTGGCGACAGTGGCTGCGGGTGCATGCGTCGGTATAGTGCTTTTCTCAAGATTCCTCGGATGGCTGTTTGCCAACCATCATGACCTTATTGTCTCCATTCTGACAGGCTTTATGCTGGGATCGTTGAGGAAGGTTTGGCCGTGGAAAAAGGTGGTTCACATCATCACGACAGGGGGCCAGGGCACAGTTGAAATCCATCAAAACATCCTGCCCGGCTCCATTGACATGAGAACCATATGGGCTGTTGCTCTAATGGCCCTCGGCTGCGCCGTCGTACTTGCTTTGGATCAGTTGGCACATCACAAAACCATTTAGGCTACCCCTTGCAGTTGGGCTTCTATCATATTATAAAGCGGGGCGGTTATGACTACCAGGCTCTGAATTGTCCCAACCCCTTTAATTCAAAAAGTACCATAAAGCGAGTATCCTTATCTTCCCGCTGGGCTACCACTTTAATACCCCAGCACTGGGACCCGTAGTTCACCCATATATTTGAGGAAATCTCCTCATCAGCCCGAAAGTCCTTGGAATAAAATCCTCCTGCGGAAAACCCTCCCCACAGGCCCACATCAGCAGAAAGAGACAAGTTTCGGTATTCACCCTTTAAAGACTGGTATTCGAGTTTATAATGGTCCTTCCTGGCCGTGGACCTGTCAATGGTCAATTCTATCGAGAGATCATTGCTCTTGAACTCCGTGTCATAATGATCCCATTGGGCCAGCCAATATATATCTACAAGCTCGAGTGGCTTGACAGTAAGAGAAAGCTGCAATGGATCAAAGGGCTTCTTTTTAACCCCCGGCTCGTGTTCCTTTCTGGCCTCATCAATATTATAAGATTGAAGCAGGCTTAGTGCTGCCCATTGACGATATGTGACCCTACCCTGTTTATTCTCACTCCGTGTATCGAGAAAGTTTTCCAGTTCAAGGGTGATCTTATTTGTTTTTCCCTTGTCAGCTATAGGATCGAACCACGAAAGGTCTTCATTATGCTTAGGCTCTGTGTAGATGTAAGACAACGTGGGCCGGAAGGTATGCCGGAGCCTGTCTACCTCACCCATTGATACATCAAAGAGCCTCTCCACACGTGATGACAGCCTCAACTGTCCAGTATAGTCCCTCGCCCACCGGTACTCTGTCCCGTCGCTTGCAAGATCTATCCATCTACCTTCATAGTCAACTGAAAATGTGGGCTCAAACTCCAGAAACTGACCCAGCCTCAATGGCATCGTCACCTCTGGGTTAACACTGATGCCATTGCCCTTGTCTCCCTCATCCCGCCAGACATTACTATAGCTGAGCCCAAAGGAGTAATAGATGGGAAGGTAGGGTACAGGGCTTATCAAGTATGCCAAATGGGCCCCCGCAAGGGGTTCAGCAGTATCATTGAGGTGGGGGTGATCAGGACGCTCATAATAGTGCGAGTCGGCCTGAACGGTTAACCCCTCCCATAAGCGGCTCAACAAAAGGTTTGAGCTCCGTAAGGGCGAAAGCCTTTCTTCTATCGGTCTACCCCACTTGCTTTGAAGATCAGGTCTGGCCTCATAGCCAAATAGCCCTCCGGCAAACTCTTTAAGGTAATCCTGGTCGCTCACGTAATCCGCGTCAACTCTGGCCTGGAACCCGAACGGCAAATTCTGGTCAGCTTTACCCCTGAACCAGTAGCGCCACTTGTTTGTGCGAGGCAAGGGACTCAACTCTGCATCGTCTGGATCCGTCAGGTTTTTATCTTTCCTGTCGGATATAATATCGAACAGGAAGGCACCCTTTGACCTTTTTGAGGTGATGTAGCGGAATTCGGTACCCTGCATATAGCCTCGCTGAGTCATATATCTCTCATAAAAGGTGGCATCTGTCTGATCAGAGATGGCCCAGTAAAAGGGAATCTCCATATCTAGACCATTTCTGCCTGAGTAACCCACTCTGGGCGGCAGAAGTCCACTTTGGCGCTTGGTCTTTGCAGGAAAAATGAAATACGGGAAATACAGGACAGGAACATCCTTGATCCTAAAGGCAGCATGCTTCGCTGTCCCATATCCTTCAACGGTGACTTTCACCTCCGAAGCAGTGAGAGACCAGGCCGGCCTCGCTCCATCGCACGTTGTGATCTTGCAATCCCGGGCAAGATAAGTATCCTCCGATAGTTTCTCCAGAGAACTGCTGGAGATATGGAGGTGATTCTCATGGAGGAAGACATGGCCTTGTTTAATTTCTCCTGTCTGATCCCTCAGGTGAAAAACCGCCTCCTGGCCCGTTATTACATCGCCTTGGCTCTCAAATCGCACATCACCCCATACCTTTGCGACGCCGGTTCTTTGGTCATAAACGGCCTTCGTTGCTTTCAGCACCTGGGAGCCTTTCTGGATAACCACCTCTCCCTCTGCAACATACACGCCCTCCTTTTCGTGATACTCAAGACGGTTAGCGCGTATCTCCCATGGCTCCTTGGTACTACCAAGTTCCCTGATACCCCCACCCTTCCATGCCGCCCGACAATCCTGAGGCTTCCAACAAAGGGGAAACATCATTAAGACAGATGCAAAGAAAATCACCAGAAATCTGCTCAGGTCCTTTACCTGCATCTAAACTCCTTCTGGGGCAAAATTTATCGGATCCAAATAACTTAGCGCTTCGCCCACGGTAAACAACGATCCACATACCACAATCAGGTCATGGGCCCCTGCCATGGACCTTGCAGTGTCGATAGCATCCTGCAGGCTGGCGATGACGCTTCCTGCCTTATGAAAAGATTTGCCAACTTCAAAAAGTGCCTTCGGATTGGCCGCCCTGGAATACTTAGGCCGGGTATATATCACATGATCAGCAAAAGGAACAATTTGTTTCAATATATTTTTTCTGTCCTTGTCTTCCATCACCCCTACCACCACAATGAGGCCTCTGTAGTTAAGCTCTTTTCTTATTGTGTCAGCCAGGGTCTGCATGGCCTTGGGATTATGGGCACCATCGAGCAGGACCATCGGATTGCCCTCTAGAATGTGCATCCTGCCGGGCCAAGAGGCATGGGCGAGCCCGTCTTCAATGGCATTTTCGTTTAGTGAAAGTCCCAGTTCATTTAGTTCCTCCAGTGCAGCGAGGGCAACAGCCGCATTTCGCCCCTGAAACCTGCCCGGTAGACCCAAAGCGAGGCCCTTCAGTGTCCACTTACGCCCCCGGTAGGACAGACCACGGCCACAATACCGGTATCTTACCTGCTCCCCGATACGTACCACGGGTGCCCCGAGTTCTTCACACTTTCCTTTCAGCAGTTCCAGCACTTTTCTCTGGGTGACGCCAGTGACAAGGGGCACGTGAGGTTTTATTATCCCAGCCTTTTCTTGCGCTATCTCCAGCAATGTATTGCCCAGGAAAAACTGGTGTTCCATTGCAATATTGGAAATTATGGTGACAAGCGGCGATATTATGTTGGTGGCATCCAGCCTACCCCCCATGCCAACTTCCATTATGGAGATATCTGTGGCCTTCTTGGCGAAATAGGTCAGTGCCATTGCCGTCGTAAACTCGAAAAAGGTGGGAGGTTCTTCTTCTACTATGTTTTTCTTTAATAGATTCACAAGGTCAACCACATCTGCTCTGGGGATTTCCTGACCGTTTATCTTGAATCGCTCCGTGAACCTCACAAGATGGGGAGAAGTGTAAACCCCCACCTTGTAACCCGCCTTATTCAAAACAGAAGAGATAAAAGCGGCAATGGAGCCCTTACCATTGGTCCCCGCGATATGCACGTAGGCCCTCCCCACGTGAGGGTTACCAATAGAGGCCATGATGTTTTCGGTTTTGGAAAGACCGAACTTTATGCCATACTTCTGCAGGCTGTACAGATACTTGATAGCATCTGCGTAAGTTTGAAATTCACTCATGGTTAAATACCCGACAACACTTTTTCGACACTGAAAGTTTGACAAATGCCCTGGGGGAGGCACCCTCTGAGTGTTACTTAAAATCCTATCCTCTCAGCGTCAGGCCTTGTGCCTTGCGCCTTATTTCTAATGCCTTCGGCATCATAGTTTTTCTAACGTCGTATAGCCCAGATGAAGCAGTTTCCTCCCCGCGTTCCGGAACAGAACCTCAATCTTTTCATCTCCCATCACGCGCGATACCACGCCTGCGCCAAAGGCAGGATGACGCACCCGATCACCCGCTGAGAATTCCTCGTCTGCGACTTTGCCTGTCACTGGGCTCTCCACCGCGGGGCCTTCAGATCTATACTTTCGCCCCTGGCCTGAGATTTCATGGCAGAGGACGCCCTGAGGTAAGTCTCTCAGAAAACATGACACCCCGCCGTTATTCTCACTCCACCCCCACTGCCACGGGGAAGCAGATTCCCGGCCAGGGTAGCAGAGAATCAATTCATCCTTTGCCCTTGTGGCGGCAACATACATTAGTCTACGCTCTTCCTCCAGCGCAGAAGGGTCACTGTATGCCTGGGAAGAAGGAAATCTTCCTTCCATCACCCAGATGATAAACACAACCGGCCACTCCAACCCCTTTGCGGAATGGACTGTTGTAAGGGTAAGCGCCTCGTCCCTCTGCCCTGGATCTATATCAGCGGGGCTTGTGGGGGGTTCCAGAACAAGATCATCCAGGAAGCTCCTCAAGCCTTTGTACCTGCTGGCCATGATCACAAGCTGTTCGAGTTCGCGCTCTCTCCTGGGATAATCATCGTACATATCAGCGAGGATGGGGCGATAATATTCAAGTGCGCTTTCCATTGCAGTTTTGGGAGAAATCCTTGCCTGTCCCAACAACGAGAGCAGTTCAGAAAGGGACTGCAGGCGCTGGGAGGTCTTTCCCGCCCCTGGCCACTTTGCAATGGCTCCCGGGCTGATTCCCTCAGCCTTCATCCATCGAATGATTGCATCACTCTTGGCTTGGCCTATCCCCGGGACCAAACGCAGGATCCTCCCCCAGCTCACCAGATCATCAGGATTGAGTATCACTCTGAAATGTGCGAGGAGATCCTTGATATGGGCAGACTCCATAAACTTGAATCCCCCCACCTTGACATATCTCATGCTCTGACGTGTGAGTTCCAGCTCAAGTTCAAATGAATGATAAGCAGCCCTGAACAGTACCGCAATCTCACTCAGCCGCCTGCCCTGGTGTAACCTCGCCTTTACTTCATTACACACAAAGAGTGCCTGTTCCGGTTCGGTTATGGTATTTACCAGTCGGGGCCTCTCACCCCCCTTGCGCCGCGTGAACAGGCACTTTGTGTACTTCTCCGTGGCCTGCTCCATAAGGGCGTTTGTAAAGTTCAAAATAGGCTGGGTTGATCGGTAGTTTTCTTCCAGCTTTATTAGCTTTGCCCCAGGAAAGTACTGAGGGAATTCAAACATATTTCTGTAGTTAGCGCCTCGGAAGGAATAGATTGATTGGGAGTCATCGCCTACCACCATTACATTATGATGTTCCTGGCCGAGCCACCTCACTATGTCTGCCTGGATCCTGTTCGTATCCTGGTATTCATCCACCATGATATATCTGTAGCGTCTTGAAAGCTCCTTTCGCAATTCTTCATTGGTGGCCAAGAGCCTTCTGAGGTTAAGGATCAGATCATCATAATCCATCAATTGGTTTTGCTTCTTGTAAATGGAATAGGTCTTAGCCAGGGATTGGGCAGTAGCGGAAAAACCAATGAACTGGGGATATTCATTTGCAACAAGATCCACCACAGGGATCTCAAGGTTCGCCGCCTTACTCAACATATTGGCGAGTGTGCCCCTCTTGGGTATCCTGGTAGCTGCACTCTGATCCTTGAGCTCCTTTGCTAGGGACTGAAGGATCTCCTCCATGTCAGACCGGTCTATTATGGTGAAGTTACTGCCATAGCCCAGCAGTTCGGCATGAGTCCTCAAGACCCGGTGCGCAAGGGAGTGGAAGGTACCGCCCGAGACCATCCTGCATCGGGGGTCAGAGAGGGCTGAAGCCCTCTCAAGCATCTCTCGGGCCGCCTTGCGTGTGAAGGTCAGCAAGAGGATCTGCTCAGGATCAACGCCCTTTTCAACAAGGCGCGCCACGCGATAAATCAGTGTCCTCGTTTTCCCGCTCCCTGCCCCTGCAATCACCAACACGGGGCCTTCAAGGGTTAAAACCGCTTCAAGCTGTGACGGGTTCAAGACTTTTCTGTAATCTATTTTCTCGGCCATAGGACCGCCTTTAGCCTCCAGTTGCTCCTAGTCTAAAGATATATTGCAATACCAGATAGGTGAGATAAATAGCAAGAAGCCATGCTCCCTGCAACCTCCTAAAGCGTTGATCCTTGTTCAGAAATATAAAAAGCCGGAATGAATACAAAATCAATAACATAGAGGGAAAGTGAAAAGTGAAAAAGTTTACCGGAATTGTCAGCGGTTTGGCCGCAGCAGAAGCCCCTATTACAAAAAGACAATTGAGCACATCTGCTCCCACAATGTTACCTATTGTAATTTCAGGGTGGCCTTTTCTTATCGCACTGATTGCAGTTGCAAGCTCGGGAAGTGAGGTACCAAGAGCCACCATGGTAGCTGCTATCACGTCATCAGGCACTCCCAAACGGGCGGCCAGTTCGCCAGCGCACGGAATCAGCACCCTGGCACCCACCAGCACCAGGCCGAGGCCTGCTGCAATCATAAAAACGGCCTTTGGCAAGCTGGCTATCTGCCTTAGATCAGGCTCTTCGATACAAACCTCTACTCCCTGACGAGCCCATTTGTAACTGATATATAGATAGCCTGCCAGCAGGCACAGGAAAAATACCCCTATCCACCGTGGTAGCACCGGCTGGACCTGGCTGGTGTATTTCAGCACCAAACTCACCACCACCAGAAGCGTAGCAGAGCCTACCTGAACCCAGCCAGTACGATTCAGGATAAATCTGTTCAGCGGCATTGTGGTAAGCAGGCAGCTAACACCAAAGATAAGACCAGTATCAGCTATGATAGAGCCCACCCCGTTTCCTAGGGCAAGGCCTGGATTACCCATCCACGCCGCCATGACCGAGACAAATGCCTCGGGGGCAGTCGTCCCCAGCGAGACTATGGTGGCGCCAATAACGATTCTGGGCAGCCCCGTTCGACACGCAAGGTGTACCACTCCATCTATCATCACGCTAGCGCCCTTGGTCAGAAACGCAATACAAACCGCTATAAGTATTATGAGGTAGGGACTGGACAGTTGAGCTATTGCTGCATGAAGGGCCGATTCATTGATAATATAGACAAGGAAGCGGGGCACAAAACAATTCCTTTTTCACCAAGATCCTCAGCTTTGTATCTCAGGGCCTCCAAGCACCTTATGACCATATACCCAGTGGAACATGGGCGGCCTTTATCAAATGGAGCAGCAGAGGAATCAACACGGCCATTACCAGTAACACGATAAAAGCCACTGGAATAAAGAAGGCTACAATTACCCTGAGGTACGATGTTTCATGGATCTCCTTCAATCCAATAATCTGGATGATGAGTTGCCACAGGCCGGCAATCCATCCGCCCAGAATGGGAACCATAGCGATGACTTGGGCAACTTGCGAGTAACATATCACACGGAAAGTAGCTTCAAACCCGTTCCTTCCACCACGTACTATCAGTAAAAGCAGGTGCAAGACCCCTGAATATATGTACAGACCCACAAAAACGACGATGGGCACCAACACCATCATGATCACAAGCACAAACCAAATGCCCATGTGGCCAAAGAACGGCCCAGTGAAAGCTGTCACCCCCATTGACATGAGCAATAACTGCCAGAAAAAACCCAACATACTCCCTATGGAGCCGGTAAGCAGCCCGAAGGCAAGGGGTTCTTTCATTCCTCCTGTGTAAGTCAAGCTTCGAAACATTTTCTCCGGGCTGAAGAGCACCGCTTTAGCGGTCTGCACCAAGGCTTGCCACAGGCCCAGGTCATCACGCATTTCCCAGGGTGATCTCTTTCGGCCCCCTGGGGGACCCTGATCTTGGCCTTCCTCAACCCTTTCAAAAATCACATCCTGGAAAAGCTCGAACCTCTGCCGGCACCTGGGGCAAATAGCCCATCTAGCATTGGGTGGTATCTTCTCCCTGGGCACACTCTTTGTGTAACCACAATAGGGGCACCTTAAGTCAACGGCCATCTCGCCCTGCCTTTCTGTGCTCAAGCGAGCGATTTAAGGCCTTTCTCTCGGACCATCTCTTAATGCGCCCCACAAGTCCCACGGGTTTTGTACGATTAAGTAACTCCATCCTGAATGAGATACCTTCCGGCGTCTCAAGCGCGCTCTTGAGGCATTCGGTATGCTCAGGGCATTGAAAGCATCCCTGGGGTACCTGGCGAAGCCCTTCTTTTCCCTCGGGAAACACCTTATCCAGCATGCCAAAACACTCTTTTCTATCCAACCCCCATGCCTCCTTAATGCCGTTTTACCCCACTGAATCCCTGATAAACTAACGAGACCGATTAACCCTATTCCCCCTGGGGCCTTATGCTCTAAGCCTATTGAAATATTGCTTATACACTATTCAAGTCCCCAGATAAAGGTCAAATTCGTTGACATACGGATCTACCCTCATTATTCTCCTTTGTTATGATTGGGCACACGAGGATTTATCTTATACGCCATGGCCAAGTTAACGGCTTCGAGACCTATCCCATTTATGGCCATACCGACATAGACCTTACGGACATAGGGCTGCTGCAAATGGAAAAGATTGCGGAAAGGTTGCAGCTTGTGGACGTGGCTGCAGTGTACAGCAGCGATCTCAAACGCTCACTCACGGGCGCAAAGCTCATTTCCAGGCATCATGATGCCCCGCTTCATCCGCGCAAGGATTTGAGAGAGATGTACTTTGGCCGATGGGAAGGGCTTACCCTTGAGCAAATAAGAGAAAAATATCCTGAGGAGTTGCAAAAGAGGACCAAGGACATTATTGACTACAGGGCTCCAGGAGGCGGAGAGTCGGTCAAACAACTATCAGAACGGGTGATTCCCATTGTCCAGGAAATCCTCGACAAGCACGCGAACTCCAATGTGGTAGTGGTTGCCCATGGGGCGGTGAATCGCGTAGTGCTCTGCCATGCCCTGGCTCTGGGGTTAGAGAATCTCTTTAGAATACAACAGGACTATGGATGCTTGAATATAATAGATTACTTCCCGAACCATACCCTGGTCCGCTTAATGAATGGCTGAAAATGAGGTTGGAAGGAGGTATAGTATGACTGAGCCCCCCGTAATTGTGGACAGGAAAGGACACATCGGCATCATCACCTTGAACCGCCCCAAACAGCTCAACACCTTTAATACCGCCCTTGCCACTGAACTTAACAGGGCTCTGATCGAACTCGACAATGATCAGAATATCAGGGTGGTCGTCGTTAAGGGACAAGGAAAGGCGTTCTCTGCAGGAATAGATGTCTCAGAGTATTTCGGCAAGACCCAGAAGGAATATTATGAATGGATCTGCCTAATGGAAAGAATGTCCCATGTTATAGCTTACATGAAAAAACCGGTTATCGCTTCTGCCCGCGGCTATGCCGTGGCCAACGGGGCCGGGCTGATTGCTGCATGCGATCTGGCCATAGTGGCAGAAGGAACAAAGATTGGGGCAACCGCTATAAATGTAGGGCTCTTTTGCATGGGGCCCGCTGTGCCAATGTCCCGCTCCCTGGGAAGAAAGCGTTGTCTTGAGATGCTCCTAACCGGTGACATGATCGATGCACACCAGGCAGAGCAATGGGGCCTTGTAAACAAGGTTGTTCCGGCAGAGAAACTTGAAGAGGCAACGATGGAACTGGCCCTCAAGCTGGCCGAAAAAAGCCCTCTTGCACTCCAGATGGGAAAACGGGCCTTTTATGGCATGTCGGACATGGAATACGGAAAGGCCATCGAATATTCCAATGAGGTTTTCGCTGCCCTCTGTGCCACAGAAGATGCTGAAGAAGGAGTCAAGGCCTTCCTGGAAAAACGCAAGCCTGACTGGAAATACAGATAAATGGATGTTAGGGAAAAACCCTCCCTTACTCATTGGGATGTAGTAGCCCTTAATTTCATCCACCCCGACGTAAGATATTACTTCCGGCGCCACTACCGCATGGGTCTGCGCTCCCACGTGATGGAAGTATTGAGGCCACGAGATGTAAAAACTGAGGCTAAGGGAGAGGTTAAGGGAGGCATCAGATATTTTCACAGGGCACGGCCCGTTAGAATGCTGAGGATTTTCCGCGCTAAGTTCAATTCCTTGGAGGAAGCCGAAGAGGAACTGAAGCGGGTTAAGATTGTGCAAAAATATCTTTTGCCGGACTTCGTGGCAGCATCTGAAGAATTCCTTGTGGACTACAGGATTCAAGATACCTTTGAAGTCCTCTTATGCGGTCTTCAAACTTACGTGGAGGGTGAAATATTGGATCCGTGGACCCCTTCACATCTCCATCCTGTTAAGGCTTTGTTCAAGAGAATGATTCCGGAAGGAAAGTCCAGGATTTTTACCATAAATACATTGATAGAGAACGCCTATAATAACATTATAAATTTCGTGGGCAGGATCAAAAATATGATTCAGGAAACACAGCTTATTCCTGACCTTGCAGGTGTTGGGAACCTTCTCCTAACTCCAGGGGCCGGAGTTGTACTTGTGGACATCAACAATATCTCTCGGCTTAACTTTGAACCAGGTATACCAGTGGACGATAGGGGTTATCCTGTCTGCGACAAGTCTGTACAGGCCCTTTACCTGCTTGAAAAAAAATGTCCCCACTCCCACGTCTCTGAAAACGACCCTCTTTATAATTACTTCCTGAATCCAGCCAGAATGGAGGCTGTAAGAGGCCTGGAAAGACGCTTTCACGATGCAAATCTCGCCAATAGTAGCTACAAGCCCGACGTGGACCTCAGAGCCTTCTAAAGCATGGCATAACTGTCCGCCCACGTGACCGAGTCTACATAGTACTCTGGGATCTTTTCTTGACTTATCCCCAAACCGTCTGCCAGGTTTACCACCCTTTCCCATTGGCCGGCCTCATATTCCTTGGCAAGCTCCAGGAACTGGGCAAGTGTGCCTTTTCTGTCCACCAGTGCAGCCTTTATGGGCTCGGAAAGGGGCAAGTTCTGCATAATGCTTTCCATGTGATTATCAAGAATCGCATCAATCAAGGAGAACAGGCCAAGGGTAAACAGTTCTGCGGGATCTATGTTTTTGGGGGAAATCTTACCCAGTTGCTCGCACAGGCGTGCCCTTATTATGGAAGTGCGGATCAATTCGTCAGGTTTGTCTGAGGCAAGCCGGCTCATGGTAATTAGGGAAAGAAATCGCCTGATACCCATCTCGCCCAGAAGGATAATCGCTTGCTTGATACTGGAGATTTCTTTCAAACGCCTAAAATAGGCCGAGTTGATATACCTGAGCAGTTTATAAGAGATGGAAACATCCCTTCGTATAAGCTTTTCAAGTTCTTCAAACTTGAAATCCTCTTTGTTTACTTCGGCCATGATTCTGAGCAGGTTCAATCTGGAAGGGGATATATCTTTCTGGCTGATCACCTGGGGTTTACTGAAAAAATACCCCTGGAAATAATCAAACCCCATTGCCAGTGCAGTCTGAAATTCCTCATAGGTTTCAACCTTTTCAGCCAAAAACTTGACGGAAAGTTCTGACAATTTCTCGACATAATTCTGGATTTCGTTTAATGGTGTGGCCCTGAAATCTATCTTGATTATGCTTGTGAAAGGGAAAAGTGTAGCGAGCGACGGCCTGTATTCGAAGTCGTCCAGCGCGATCTCATAGCCGTTTTCTGCCAGTTCCCTGCACGCATCCACCACCTCTGCATCCGCCTCTACGTCTTCCAATACCTCCACCACGATCTTATCAGATGGAAACATCGATGGGATTCTATCCACCAATAAATCCTTGGTAAAGTTAATAAATGCCTTTCTTCCTCCTGCAAGTTGCTCTATTCCGATAGTCATAAAGCTATTGGAAAGCACCTTTGAGGTGGCATGTTCGCCATTGCCTCCGGGGAAACTATTCAATAGGCCGTCGCGAAAGAGGAGCTCATAGGCCTTAACTCTTTTTTTTCTATTGAATATGGGTTGTCTTGCCACGTATGCCTTCATGGGCCATCCGTATGAGCATAATGATGTTACTTTTCATGAGTTGAAAATTGCATTTTTCGGGCCAACCGGTGTATTGGCAGATCTTGGAGTATCAAAGCCGGCATGGTGAATATCTTGACCCTTGCATGGCCTTTGTGCATAGTACTGTATCTGAAGAAGGGTTTGGTTATGGGTAGCAGGTGAGGGCTGTAATGAATGTTCTTTTGGTCTATCCCCCTTTTTTGGACCCCCGCATCAATCCTGAGGATGTTCTGTCCCCTCCCATTGGTATGTATTATCTTGGTGCATACCTTATCGAACAGGGACATAACGTAAGAATTCTGAGCTGGTTCGAAATGGGAGATCATCACAAGGTTCTTTTGGAAATGGTGGACCAGTTTAGACCTCGGATAGTGGGATTCTCTGTGTTGAATGCCAACCGCTGGGGCGCAATTGATCTTGCAAGGACGCTTAAGGACTCTTATCCAGAAATTGCTGTAGTTCTTGGAGGGGTTGGAGCCACGTTCTTGTGGCAGTTCTTCCTCAAGCACTTTCCTCAAATTGACTACATCGTCACTGGAGAGGGCGAAGAAGTTTTTGCCCAATTAGCGGAGGCCATACAGTTTGATAATACCCATAACGTACATAAGATAAGAGGCCTTGCCTTTCGTCAGGATGGTAGACCGCTACATACTGGCCCCCGGCAACACATCGATGATCTGGACCTGCTGCCCAATCCTGCTGCCTATTTTCGGTTTAATCATGTCATCTCTTCCAGGGGGTGCCCTTGGGCATGTTCTTTTTGCGGCTCGCCGCGCATATGGGGCAGAACGATGCGCTTTCATTCCCCGCAGTATTTTGTCAACCAACTGGAGATGCTCTGCCAGCGCGGAGTTAAATTTTTCTACGTATCTGACGACACATTCACCCTCAACAAACAAAGAGTTATCGACATATGCAAGGTAATTATTGATAGGGGCCTACCCATCACATGGCAAGCCATTTCCAGGGTCAGTCATGTGGATGATGAGATATTATATTGGATGAGGAAGGCAGGATGCATACAGATAAGCTACGGGGTGGAGAGTGGTTCACGAAAAATCAGGGAGAAGCTGAACAAGAAACTCAAGGATTCAGATATCAAGCGGGCGTTCTCGCTTACCAGGAAGTATGGAATTCTTCCACGAGCCTATTTTATCTATGGCTCACCAGGAGAAACGCGAAAAACCATACAAGAAACGCTTGATCTCATTTCCGAGATCAAACCCCTTAGCGCTATCTTCTACATTCTGGACATCTTTCCCGGCACAGCCCTATACCAAGAATTCAAGAGGAGAGCTGGAATAACCGAAGACGTATGGCTTCAGCGAATTGAAGACATAATGTACTTTGAAACAGATCCCGCCTTGAGCAAGGAAATGGTCCTGGAATTCGGCAGGATCTTGCGAGAGGGTTATTTCAGCAGGCTAAATGACTTTGCCCTTGATTTGGAACTGGCAGAAATAGAGGAACTGGCCCCATATCATTCCGATTTTCTCTCCCGCCTCGCCATGACCTTCACACATGGCGATTACAGCCGAAATCCGTTGATCAAGAACAAAGATATTGTGGCTGAAGAACTCTTCTTAAAGGCCCTTAAGTATGGGCCAAACCAAAGGGCTTACCTTGGCCTTGCAATCCTAATGCAAAAGCGGGGAGACCATGATCGGGCCATCAGCCTCCTCCGAGAAGCAGCAAGAAACTTCCCAGAGGATGAACAGTTATACACATGTCTTGCAGTAAGTTACATCAATCTTGGTCAGTTCATGGCAGCCGTCCAGTTGCTAGAAAAATTTCCCCACTCCTCTAGTGCCCTTCATTATTTAGCCCAATGCTATGGCGCCCTCGGCCAAAAGGATAAAGAGCGCGATTGTGTGGAAAAATTGAAGCGATTGCGTCAATAGTGTCGCTTCTTATTTTCGCTTCACCTTAAGCAGGTTGTTAACCTTTTTAACTCCTGCAGTGGAAAGCGCAATGGACTCAGCCCTTTTCTTTTCTGCCTCAGTATCCACCGCCCCAGTGAGGGTTACCTCGCCCTCAAAGGTCGTCACCGATATAGCGAACCCCTTTAAAATGGAGTCCTTGAAGAGCTTTGCTTTGACTTTTGTCGTGATGGTAGTGTCATCCACCACCTCGCCAGCCGTCCGACCCGCAGGCGTAGTACACGATGAAAGAACACTTACGAACAAAACTGTAAGGACCAAAACCCCGGCATATATCCGCGTTTTCATAACCAACCTCCTTTGCCCCTATTCCATAGCAGATCTCTTGCTGAAAAACAATGGCCCCCGGCCCGTTACTATCAAGACAAAAAGGTCTGTTTATGATAATCTATCTGATGCTTTCATAAGGCACTACACAATGCCACGTTTATCTCATGGATCCGAATGGCGCAGGGCTTCAAATCCAGACTTTTTGTGCTACCATGAAGGTTGAGCTCTCTGACTTACACCATTTTGGTGTGCACTGATACATAAGGGAATTGAAGTATAAGAAAACTTACTATCTAGCAGCTATACCCGGAGATGAGATCGGTATTATTCATACCATGAGCTTTTCATTGTAGCAAGTAACTCCTTCGGAGTTATCCTTTCTGATCTCGACCCGCCTGTAGTCGGACGAAGGGGTAATGTGAGAAATCTTTTGGCTTTCTTACGTTACTTTGATAAAGATTTGAGCGTGCCAAGCAGAGTGCAAGGGCTGCTTTACTTGTTTATGACTATAGAAATGGCTAAGAGGTGAACATGGTTGATGATCCGAGAATAAGGCAAATCCATGATGCATTGGTAAACGGGAAATCCCAGGTAGTCGGGCAACTGGTAGAGGCATGTCTGGCCGATGGTATAGATCCCGAAACGATCCTTGACAAAGGTTTAATAGCCGCAATGGACCTGATAGGCCAGCGATTCAAGAAGGATGAAATTTACTTGCCCGAAGTAATGATCTCTGCCAGGGCCATGCACGCTGGCCTTGAGGTGCTGGATCCCGTGCTGAGCCGTTCCAATATTGAGCCAAAGGGAAAGATAGTCATTGGGACCGTACATGGAGACCTCCATGACATTGGCAAGAACCTGGTCTCCATGATGTTCCGCGGTGCGGGATTCCAGGTAATTGACCTGGGAATCGATGTCCCACAAAACAAATTTGTTGAAGCAATAGGCA
>CAZAKC010000030.1:12255-23526 GCA_964485655.1 uncultured Desulfobacteraceae bacterium | reverse complement strand
CTGGTGGCCTATGATCTATCTGAGCCAGTTCTTCTGGTTTTGGAACGTCCGCCATAACTACTCCTTTTCTTGTTCTGTTTCACCGGTTGTTTCAGGCTGTTTTTCAACAGGGAGCCCTGCCTCTACCATCAGTTCCCTGAAATCATCTTCGTACTCCTCGTAAGTGTGAACCTTAACTGGGTAGTCCCAAGGATTTATGTGACGCTTCATCCTGCTATTGTTAGAAAGGTTCCTTGTAGGACTCAGGAACACCCCTGCAAAGTGCATCAGCTTGCTGAAGGGGAAATATGCAATAAGGGTGGAAATACAAAATAGATGAATGTAGAAAATCACCCCTATCCCCTTAGGGGTACTTGGATGAAACTTAAAAAGCCCGACAGCGAGAGTCTTCACCGCGGTAATATCAACCCTGATAAAGTACCTCATCAGGATACCCGTGGTACCAAGAGCAAGGATGAGAAAAAGAGGGAAGTAGTCGGCTGGCAGGGATATATATCTTACCTGATGAATATACAAGCGCCTCACTAGCAAATAGGTTAAGGCCAACATCAACAGCAGATCGGTCTGGTATACTGTTGGTACCCCTAGACCATTAATAAATGGTATTATGCCTAATTCAAGGAAGCCATCTACCTTGTCCAGGATCTGAACGAAACGGGGAATTGGTTCCATGAAAAAACGGAAATGCCTCAAGAAAATTACAAGAAATGAATAGTGAAATACCAAGGCAGCCAACCACAACCACTTCTCCCACTCATAGTCCACCTTGGGATAGCCATCCATCCTTCTGTACTCTAACCTGGTATTTCTGAAGAGTGAGCGGAAAGTGACCACCTCAAAAAACATCCTGAGGATTACCCCCCAGTTGCTTTTTGGGTTATCAATTCGGCTGTGCTTAAACCACGGCAGGGACCATTGCTGTCCCGCAGTGGTAGGGATACGGAACGGAACAGGAGATCGCGCCCAGTCAATCACCCGGATAACCACTCCTATAAAGAAAATGGCCATCGCCGCATAAGGCACTACAATACCAAATAGAAAGCGCAGATCCAGCGCCCCCACTCCGATCCACGGCACCGCCACGACCACCACCACGGCTAAGAAAGAAAAGAGGATACTGACGATAAAGCCCATAAATCCTTACCTCGCTTACTAGAACCTGTTCCCGTTTTAACCCTCAAAGATCCTCGACCGTATCAGGGATATCACAGACAAGGTTTGCCCTCTCCATCAATCTGGAAACCTGTCTTTTGACCTCGTTAACCCTGATATCAAAAATCTTCTGTCTGCATTTACTATAGATATCGAATCCCTCTAGGCACATACTGTCCATCTTTTGGTCAAAATCCCTCACCGCCAACCCTGAATCCTGCCCACCGGTACTGCTTCTCAACTCTTCGTTCACAATCTTCTTCAGATCGAGAATAAACCGCACCGCCTCTGAAGGCCTGAGATCCTGAACCGCCCTAATCCTCATTATACTATCCAGTGTTTGCTCAATCTCTTTTTCACTGGCTTGGGAGGCAATCTCATCGTAAAGCCTTTCCAGTTCTACAGTGAGCGAATATCCAACGGGGTTCGCAAACCTGTCCTTCTTTTTTCTCAAGAACTCATGTGACCCTGGCGGGTAAACTTCAAAGAGCGAGTCAAGCCATCGCGGCAAAATTGAGTTTTTATGCGCTTTCAAGAAATCTTCGAGATCCATTCTCTGATACCAAACTTAACGTCGAGCCCTGCATTTACCAGGCTATAGGGCCCATAACTCACCAAATTTTTTGTGAAATGGCCGGAGCCATTGAAGTGGCTGTATAGAAAAATTGAGGTGGGCTGTCAAGCAAAAAATACCTAATAATCGAGTGCGACCTCTGAGCATTATTTTTCTCTGGAGCCGAGGCTCGCCTTGATGAATTCACGATTAAATCGAGCGATATTGCTGATAGAAATCTCCTTCGGACACACCGCCTCGCATTCCGTGTGATTGGAGCAGTTGCCAAAGCCCAGTTCATCCATCTTCCTCAACATATTGAGCGCCCTCTTGGCAGCTTCGGGTCTACCCTGAGGCAGCAATGCCAGGTGGGATATTTTTGCCCCCACAAAGAGCATCGCAGAAGCATTGGGACATGCCGCGACACACGCGCCACATCCTATGCAGGCTGCGGCATCCATAGCAAGCTCCGCCTTGTCTGCTGGGACCAGTATGGTGTTGGCTTCAGGGGCCTGGCCGGCACTGACGGATATGTAGCCTCCCGCCTGGATTATTTTATCAAACGCACTTCGGTCCACCACAAGGTCCTTAACCAGCTTAAATGCCCTTGCTCTAAAGGGCTCTATCACAATGGTATCACCATCATTAAAATGGCGCATGTGTAATTGGCACAGCGTGGTCGCTTTCATGGGGCCATGGGCAATCCCATTTACCACTGCCCCGCAGGCACCGCATATTCCCTCCCGGCAATCATGATCAAAGGCAACCGGTTCTTTTCCCTCAAGTGTCAACTTTTCATTGAGCACATCCAGCATTTCAAGGAAAGACATATCTGTTGAAACATTTTTCATTTCGTAGGTCTCAAGCCTGCCTTTTGCCTCTGGCCCCCTCTGCCGCCAGATCTTGAGTGTCAGGTTGATGGTCTTACTCATTTGTAGCTCCTCTGGATCAGATCTACGTATTCAAAAACCAGCGGTTCTTTGTGAAGCGTCTCGGGCTTTCCATCCCCTTGGTACTCCCAGGCCCCCACGTAACAGCAGCTCTCATCGTTTCTCTTGGCTTCGTGATCCTCTGTCTGGTATTCCACATTGAAGTGGCACCCACATGACTCATCCCTGGACAGGGCATCTTCCACCACAAGCTCTGCAAATTCGAGAAAATCGGCCACGCGTCCCGCCCTTTCCAGGCTCTGGTTCAGGTCCTTCGCGTCCCCCGGCACTATAGCATCCTTCCAAAAGGTCTCTCTTAGCTCCGGGATCAATTCCTTGGCTTTACTAAGGCCTTCGTAGCTCCTCGCCATACCACAGTACTCCCACATGATATGACCCAACTCTCTGTGGATATCATCCACAGTCCGATGGCCTTTTAAAGAGAGGAGTTTTGCCACCCTTTCTTCGGCCTCCATTGATGCTTCGCGAAATGCCTTGTGTTCTTCATTTAGATCGGCGAGGCTGGTCCCTGCAAGATATCCACCGATGGTATAGGGGATGATAAAATATCCATCTGCAAGCCCTTGCATCAGGGCGCTCGCCCCAAGGCGATTTGCTCCATGGTCAGAAAAATTCGCCTCACCCAAAACGAACAGCCCTGGGATTGTACTCATCAGATCGTAATCAACCCAGAGCCCTCCCATCGTGTAGTGAACCGCAGGATAGATCATCATTGGGGTTTCGTATGGATTGTCCCCAGTAATACGCTCATACATCTCAAAGAGGTTTCCATATTTCTTTTCTATGGCTTCCCTTCCGTCTCTCTCTAGCGCATCACGGAAGTCCAGATACACTGCGTATCCGGTAGGCCCCACACCCTTGCCCGCATCACACTGCTCTTTCGCCGCGCGCGATGCCACATCCCTTGGTACCAGGTTACCAAAGCTGGGATACTTTCTTTCCAGGTAATAATCCCTTTCGTCCTCCGGAATCTCATTGGGGGGGCGCTTATCGCCGGGCCTCTTGGGAACCCACACCCTGCCATCGTTGCGCAGACTTTCACTCATTAGCGTCAGTTTGGATTGGTATGTGCCATGCACCGGAATGCAGGTGGGATGAATCTGGACAAAAGAAGGATTTGCAAAAAAGGCCCCACGCTTGTGCGCCCGCCATGCAGCGCTCACATTGGAATTCATGCCATTGGTGGAAAGGAAATAAACATTACCGTACCCCCCCGTTGCAAGAACCACGGCATGGCCGCAATGCCTTTCAATCTCTCCAGTTATAAGATTCCTGGTGATTATCCCCCTGGCCTTGCCATCAACCACCACTAGGTCCATCATCTCTCTTCTGGGGAACATGGTAATCTTCTTGGCTGCAACCTGCCTCATCATGGCTGAGTAGGCCCCCAGAAGGAGTTGTTGGCCTGTCTGGCCCCGGGCATAAAAGGTCCGTGATACCTGGGCGCCACCAAAAGAGCGGTTGGCCAACAGGCCTCCATACTCACGGGCAAAGGGAACTCCTTGGGCAACGCACTGATCTATAATATTGTTGCTGACTTGGGCAAGGCGGTAAACATTTGCCTCCCGAGAGCGAAAGTCTCCTCCTTTGATAGTGTCATAGAACAGCCGCCAGATGCTGTCCCCATCACCAGGGTAATTCTTCGCCGCATTGATTCCACCCTGTGCTGCAATGCTGTGGGCACGCCTGGGTGTATCCTGAAGACAGAAAGTCTTAACATTGTAGCCAAGTCCCGCCAGAGTAGCAGATGCCGATGCCCCTGCCAGACCCGTCCCCACAACTATTATCTCGAACTTGCGCTTGTTGGCAGGACTGACAAGTTTAAGCTCAAAACGGTGTTTGTCCCATTTTTGCTCAATTGGGCCTTCAGGCACCTTAGAGTCAAGTTTCATGGGTCTGTTCCCTCCTTATGCAATAGAGAGCAGGAATATCGGGATAGACCCGAATCCCACCCCTATGACCACTGCAAACACAACACTCGCCTTTCGAATAAAAGGCATGTACTTGGGATGGTTCAGTCCAAGGGTTTGAAATGCACTCCACAGCCCGTGGCGCACGTGAAAGGCCGCCACTACCATGGAAAAAACATAAAAGGCCACATACCATGGGTGGGCGAATGTGTGTGCTACTATCTGGTAAATGGTCTGATGCGAGCGATCTGCGAAATGGAAATTGATCAGGTGGATAATTACAAAAACGAGAAGATAGAGCCCGGTATACGGCATGGTGACAGAAGACCACGTTCTCCCCCCTGCCCTCCTGTTCACCACATAGCCCACAGGACGAGCACGCCAATTTTCAAAAAACAGAACAGTGGCAAAACTTATATGAAGAAGAGCGAAAATGATCAGTCCCCATTCAGCAATGTTGATTATTAGCCCCAGGCTGTGCAGATGCTCTGAGTACGCGACCAGTCTGTCTCCCCCCCTGTAAACCATGAGGTTCCCGATAAGGTGAGTGAACAAAAACAGGCAAAAGGTCAGGCCAGTGGCGGCCATCACCAACTTCTTACCTATGGACCCTGTAAAGGTGCGGAAAAACCAGTTCATCTGTCCTCCTATCAACCGCTCTTTATTCGCTCGTAATCGCCTTTTATACCCCTTTTGACTCCTTGTCAACTGCTCGACATTAACCCGGATCCAGCCAGCGAAGAAGGCTCAAATCATTACTCTGCCAAATCAAGGAAGACTAAACTACCCTCGTCTATAATATGACGGTTGATCAAAATCAACTCTTGGGATCAACTCTTGGGGCCGGATTGCTCCGGTCGTCATGCCGGACCCCTGATCACGTCAGGGGCAGGATCCGATCCGGCATCTAGGGATTCCAGGCACAACAATCACTGGATCCCCGCTTTCGCGGGAATGACAGGTCGCTTCGCGACAATCCAAAGCTTTCTTTCGCCTGGAGGCGAGGAGTTTCCACCTTCCACAAAAGAGACACTAACCGCCCCATTGTCCTAAATAATTATTTTAGCCAGAGCTCACATCTAGCCTCGGACTTATATGTATTGTGGTCTGAGGAAGTTTTTGATATCATTCCCAACTACTGCGAGCTAGTTATGCGCCTTCGAAATATGCCTAAATAGATCAGCGAGGCCTGTCTTGAGAAAATTACGTAATGACCCATCGATAGGAACCGTGAACCTAGAAACCTTAAGGAATGCAATCACTATCGGCGACAACAAGGATGCCGTAACAATCACTCGCAGCCTTGTCAGAAAGGGAATTGGGCCAGAGCAGATCATAATTGAGGGCGTCACAAAGGCAATGGAGTACCTGGACCAAAAATGTACGCTTAAGGAATTTTGTTTACTGGAATTGATGCTAGCCGGCAGGGCAGCAATGGATGTTATCGACTTTCTTTTTGCTGAAAACTTTGACCAAAATAACATGCGGCCCGGCGAGGCCATCATGTCAAAGAAAAAGATTGTCCTAGGAACAATCAAAGGAGACATCCATGAGATAGGAAAAAACATCGTGTCGATGGTTATGAGATCCTATGGTTACGCAGTTGTAGATGTAGGAAAAGATGTAGACCCAGAAGATCTTGTGCAGGCTGCCATCGAAAATAAGGCTGGGTTTATCGGGGTATCGAGCTTGATAACAACGACTTACTCCCAGGTGAGAATGGTCAAGAAACTCGCACTAGCCAGGGGTTTTCATTCATTGAAAGTAATAGCCGGAGGAGCGGCCCTGCGACAATCAGATGCCGATTACCTGGGTGTGGATTATGTGGCCGACACCCCTTTCGATGCACTCCACTATATGGAAACCTTTTGAGCAATGGATTCTTTAACCCGAATAAAACACACCATTAACTTCGATAAGCCTGACAGGGTACCGGTCTTTTCCCACATCTATGGATTCGCATCTAAGCTCAGCGGAGTTTCGCTGAGGGATTACCTCAACGACGGGCGCCTGATGGCCCTGTGTCAGCTCGAAGCATGGAGGAAATTTGGATACGATGCAGTGGCGGCTTTTGCTGACAGTTGTCTTGAGGCCGAAACTCTTGGTGCAAAGATATCATACCCCCATAGGGGTTACCCCTATATCGAAGAGCACTGTTTAGCCCGCCCTCGGGATTGCCAGAACCTCTGCATTCCTGACCCCGAGAGCGATGGCAGAATGCCCGTTGTTGTGGAAGCTTGCAAAATTCTCAGGGATCAAGCTGGGGGCGAGACAGCGGTAATTGCCACAATTCAAGGGCCAATGACGCTAGCAGGCCAACTCATGGGGATAGAGAACCTCATTTACTCGGCCGTTGATCGTCCTGAGGAGTTTTGTCAGCTTTTGGACTTCGCCGCTGAGGTTAATATAGCTTTTGGTAAGGCGTTAATAAAAGCAGGGGCCCACGGGGTACAGGTTTTTGACCCTTCTTCCTCTTGTTCGGTGATTAACAGGATGGTGTTCATGGCATACGTCTTGCCTCGTTTGAAGCATATCTTCACCGAGCTAAGAAAAAGCGGGAATCCAATCTGCTGGCTCAGTATAACCGGTCAAACTGAACCCATCCTTGATCTACTTCCCCAAACTGGGGCCGATCTTTTTAATATTGACTATATTGTTCCAATCTCGGTAGCATTGGAAAAACTACCTCACAGTTGCATCAACGGGAATATCAGGCCATTCAGTTTCATCTCTGCTGAGGAGGGAGAAATCGAAAGAGATGCAAGAGACCTGCTGGAAAAGACCCAAGCTCGGGGTGGCTTTATCCTGAGCCCGGGATGCGAAATACCTTTAGAGGCCAAGGTGGGTAATATAGAAGCGATGATAAGAGTTGCTAAAAATAACATCTAAGTTCAGGCTCCCTTGGCGCACCGCAGTACGATGGACCCTTCCAAAAACAAAACATTGAACTCAAATATACCTTTACAGTTTGATGAATCGCCGTTGCGGCGCAAATCGCGCCGTGACCAGAACCTGCAGTGCCTTTCCGCACTGATTAAGATCAGCACAGCAATTGGTTTCATGCCTACCGGCTTAAAGGAGACCTTGCAGTTCCTTGCAAGTGAGGCCAAGAAGCTATTCGGTGCTCGTTTCTGCGCTATTTTATTACTTGACGGTGAGGCGGGCTCCGAGCTTATCTGTTCTGAACCTCCAGCAGTTGCCTTAAACTTTCTGGAAAAATTTAACCAAACTCAGCAGTGCGTGGTCGTGAGAGACGAATTACCATTCATTATCCAAGATGTTAAAAAGAGCGTAAAAAAATGCGGGTGCTTGGGCATTGACTTGAAAGTGAAATCTTACGCGTGTCTGCCCATTTCCACGGGAACAAACCTGGTGGGGGTATTGATAGTTGGCAATTCCGAGGCCCACGGCTTTTCTCCAGATCGCCTCGAAATGATGCTTTCAGTGGCGAGTATGGCCGCATCAGCCATTCAACGCACGCAATTGTTCAAAAAATTAGAGCAAGAAAAATCTCACCTTGAAAAGGCATATAGAGAGATCAGGCAGTTGAATGAGGAGCTAGAGTCCAAAGTCAGGGACCTGAAAGAAGCCCAGGACCAAATTATTCGCTCAGAGAAACTGGCAGCAGCGGGGAGACTTGCTGCAGGGGTATCACATGAATTAAATAACCCGATAGGAGTCATACTCAACAGGATAGAGTGCCTGCTCACAGAGGCAGAGGAGATGAACATACCTAATGAATTGTTGAGGGATCTCCAAACCATCAGTCAATACGCACACAAGATATCTTTGATAGTCAGAGATCTATCCATATTCTCCAGAACTACTTATTCTGAGCCTCATTTTGACAAAGTAAGCATTAACGACATTCTGGGTGATGTGTTTTTTCTCATTGAGCAAAAAATCCGCGGTAAGCGAATAACGCTTACTAAAGATCTCTCTCGTGAAGAACTTTTTGTAAGCGGAGACTATGCTAAACTGGAGCAGGTCTTTATCAATATCATTGACAATGCTATTGATGCCATACCTGGAGATGGATGGATAAGGGTATCTACTGGCAGGCAAAGAGACTCCGTACGGATACAGATTTCTGATTCAGGCTGCGGAGTGCCTGAGGAACATCTGAATAAGATTTATGACCCCTTTTTCACCACAAAGGAGGTCGGCAAAGGAACCGGATTAGGTCTCACTATCAGTGATGCCATCGTCAAGGATCACGGAGGCTCAATTGATGTGAAGACTCGTTTGAAGCAGGGAACGACCTTCACAATAACCCTGCCAGCATACCATAGACAGAGGGGAAATCCATAGGCCCTATGCACAAAGAAAAGATACTGATCATCGACGATGAAGTGGAAATGCTTGACAATTGCCGCCGAATCCTGGAGCGGGCCGGCTACCAGTGTACACTGCTGCGTGAAAGCCATGAGTTTAGCCGGGTGATTCGGGAAGACACCCCGGACTTGATATTGACTGATTTGCGAATGCCCAAGAAGAGTGGAATTGATATACTCAGAGAGGCGAAGCAATTTGATCCCGACATTGTGGTTATCCTGTTTACCGCCTTTGGCAGCATAGAATCTGCCGTGGAGGCGGTTAAACTCGGGGCCTTCGACTATCTGTCCAAGCCTTTTTCTGCTGAGCAGCTACGCATAGCTGTGAAGAGGGGGATAGTGCAGAAGCGCCTGTCCGACGAAAATAAACTCCTGCGCTCCCAATTAAGGGAAGTGGCCGGTTTTGGAAAAATACTCGGCAACAGCCCTGCCATGAAACAAGTCCTTCGTCTTATAAAAAAGGTCTCCAGCACAGACGCGAATGTATTAATCGTAGGTGAGAGTGGTACAGGCAAGGAGCTGGCAGCCAGAAGCATCCACTCCAACAGTGAACGAAGCCACAGTCCCTTTGTTCCTGTTGATTGTGCAGCCCTACCTGAGAATCTCCTTGAAAGCGAGCTTTTCGGCCATGAGAAGGGGGCCTTTACCAGCGCGCATGTTACGCGCCCAGGTATCTTTGAGTATGCTAACGGAGGTACCCTTTTTCTCGATGAGATCGGCGAACTTAGCCCGATACTACAGGCCAAGCTCCTTCGAGTGTTGCAGGAACGCCAAATTAGACGGGTGGGAGGTAGAAAACTGCTCGATGTGGATGTTAGAATTATTTCGGCCAGCAATCGCAATATAGAGGAGGAAGTTAAAAGGGGCCAATTCCGCGAAGACCTATTCTACCGTCTTAATGTCATTTGCGTCCAACTGCCCCCGTTAAGGGAAAGAAAAGAGGATATCCCCCTACTTGCAAACTACTACCTGGGATACTATGGTAAGAATATCAAGAACGAGGTCAGGGGTATTTCCAAGGAGGCCATGGAACTTTTGGAAAGTTATCATTGGCCTGGCAACGTCAGGGAGCTTCAAAATGTTATCCAGCGCGCTCTGGCATTAACAGAATCTCAGGTCATCGGTGCCGAAGACCTTCCAGAACAAATAACCCAGGTCCAAAGGCGTACTTCTTTCAGCTTTCCCGTGGGGTCCAGTTTCAAGGAGGCAAAGAGAAGGTGGATCGATTCTTTTGAAAAAGAATATCTCCACGAACTGTTAAGACGCCATGGAGGAAATATCTCAAATGCTGCAAGGGAAGCGAAAGTAAATCGAAAGACCATACACCGTCTCCTTAAACGCCACAACCTTACAAAGGCTCCAGGTTAAGCCACTCAGCCCTGGATTTTTAATGTTATATTCCTATTACCCACAATGAATCCACATGTTTGGATCTCACTTATGTGACATTTTTGTCCCAGATGTTACCAAGTTAGCCTTTAAAACTTCCATTTGAATTTCAATAGCTTGTCGATAGGTACCCTGCAACGAGACAATTAAGTCCCACGCTGTCTCCCACTCCTCCAAAAGCTGTAACCGCGCTCATCGGGACCGATATGATTAACTAATTAATTTAACAAGATTTTTAATGATTACCTTAGTATTTCCTTTCTCGCAGTTCATAGGTACAGAAGTTGCAAAATAAGGGTGCAGCTTTTGTATTTCCGGGGCAAAGGATCCTCAGATCCGCACGAGGGGAAAGTTGAACTTTTTGAACACTTCTTTGAATGCCAGGACCTAAGGTCATATTGTCTGCGTCGGCAGATACCTCTGTAAGAGAGCAGGTTTCCAGGGCATTAAAGGGTATTGAAGAGTGTTCCCTGATCTGGTTAAAGAGCGGCGCTGACCTGCTCCTTCATATCCTGGATAGAGAAATCGCCCTCGCCATTATTGACGAGAGTGTCGCTGAACTGGGAGGCGCAAAGCTTGTAAAGATTATTAAAAAGACGAGGCCCAAAATACCTTTGATTGTCATATCGTCATTGCGCAACGATGACGAATTGATAGAAATGCTGGAGGAAGGTATTTTCTATTTTCTGGTGACTCCGATCAGCGAAAATGAGCTCAGAGAGGCTGTTATTAGTGCCTTGAAGCTTAGAACAAAGGGCCTCACAACGCGGTGAGATAGGGTCTGTTATGCAGTGGCACACGGATAAAGTGTCAAGCTGAGCCCGTGGACCTGGAAGAATATAAGGGGCATATTGGGGAAAGGTTACTGAGGATGAGACGCATAGCTGTGCTGGCCTTTCTAGTATTGGTGGGTTTTCTTATATGCTCGCTGTACGGTTTTGCCAAGGAATTGTCAAAGTCACCTTCAAAGAAGGCTCCGGAGG
>CAZAKC010000030.1:0-12155 GCA_964485655.1 uncultured Desulfobacteraceae bacterium | reverse complement strand
GTCGAATTCATTCAGCCCATCGAGTTCAGCCATAGGATCCATGCAGGGAAGAGCAAGATCCCGTGTGAATTTTGTCATATTTATGCCCGGCGTTCTATTGTTTCAGGTGTTCCCCCAATGGCCTTGTGTTACGGATGCCACAATCATCGGCTTATCCCAGGCTCTGACGAAAAACAAAAAAAACTACTAAAGGAACTTGAGCAGATTCAGCATAGTTGCATTTTGCTTAAGTGGAAAAAGATCCATGACCTACCAGACTACGTGTATTTTTCCCACAAGCGCCACATCCAGGCAGGATTAGATTGCACTGACTGCCATGGAGAAGTTTTTAATTATGACGCCCTATCCCCGAAAACCATGATCACCAACTTGAGCATGGGATGGTGCATGAAATGTCACAAAGAGGGCAGACCGGCGGTTAATGGAAAAATTGTTGAGCCATTGCGACAGACTAGGGGTGGGATTGTCTTTAAAAAAATCTCAATCACCCGGACGAAGGAAATACTTCGAGGGCCTACGGATTGTTATGCCTGTCACAAGTAGTGGGTAAGTGAGGGACACAATGCGAAAAGGGATCAACAGGAGAGATTTCCTTAAGCTATCAGCCTTGACCAGTGCTTCATTTCTAGCAGCGGGATGCAATCGCGACCCTATCGAGAAGCTGATGCCCACGCTGCTCCCCCCCTATGACTATGCTCCCGGGGTATCTATCTTTTTTGCCACCACTTGCCAAGAATGCTCTGCTGCCTGTGGCATGGTAGCCAGAACCAGGGAAGGCAGGGTGATAAAGCTGGAAGGCAATCCGCACCACCCTATAAGTAAAGGTCGGATCTGCCTCCAGGGCCAGGCGTCGCTTCAAGGCCTTTACAGCCCCTCAAGGGCAGCAGGACCTACGCGGACAATCAGAGGCGGCGGAAGGAGCCCCGTCACCTGGAAGCAGGCAACAGGACAACTGGCATCCATCCTGGTGGGTTTCAGGCACAGACGAGGGGGCATTTTATACATTGGCCCTCCCAGGACCGGGACATTTGCCAAGCTGATAGATGCGTGGCTGGAGCAGATGGGTGGTGGAACCTACCTCCCACTTGACTTGACTCCGGTACACAGCCTCAAGAAGGCCAATCATATAACTTTCGGGAAAAAGGAGATCCCCCATTTTGCCTTGGACAAGGCCGAGGTACTGATTAACTTCGGCGCAGATTTCTTAGAGAGCTGGCTCAATTCCGTCCAAATGACCAGGCTTTATACCAGAATGCATGGTTTCAACGACGCCCCATCACCCAGGAAGGGCAAGTATATCCATATTTCGCCGCACATGTCTCTAACAGGAACCAATGCTGATGAATGGATTCCATGTCCCGTCGGCTCGGAGGCCTGGATTGCCCTCGCAATGAGCCGGATGCTTCTCGCCAGGGCAACCCATCTATCCGAGGATGAAAGACAGGGTCTTGGGCGACTCCTTGCTCCATTTACCGAACATAAGGTTGCTGAAAACACAGGGGTGGATAGCAGGGTATTAAACAGGCTTGTAGATCAATTCGGGAATAATGGCCGGAGCTTGGCCCTGGCTGGTGGCAACTGCAACGCTACTACGAATGCCACATTACTGCAAGTTGCGGTAAACATTCTCAATTATGTTGCGGGCAATATCGGACGCACTGTTGTCTTCGGCGCAGATTACCGGATAGGCGGGGCCAGCATGGCAGAGGTGGAATCGGCCGTAACCGATATGCGCCAGGGCCGTTACGGCATGGTGATGATTGAAAATGTGAATCCAATCTTCATACTCCCGGCAGATCTGGGTTTGAAAGAGGCCTTTAAGACCGTCCCTTATCTTGTCTCTCTATCCACAGAACACGATGAAACATCGCAGCTTGTTGACCTGCATCTGCCCACATCCCATTTTCTCGAAACATGGGGGGACGCTCGACCCAGGAATGGCATATTCAGTTTGCAACAGCCTGCGATGACCACAGTTCCGGGCTATGATACCAGGGGAATCGGCGACTTGCTATTGGAGGTGGCCCATAGAGCCGGCGTGAAGACCTTGGGCCAAAGTACTTATGGTGACTATATCAAGGCCAACTGGAAGATATTTCATCAGGAGGAGGCTCACACCTCTCTGCCCTTTGAGCAGTTCTGGAAACTTTCCCTTCAAAGAGGTGGGCATTATGAGGACTTCATCCCCTCTAACGTGACTCTCAACGACCAAGTATACAATATGGATTTCTCCAGGTTGAAGGGCAAGGGCGTCGATGGGCTCGCTCTAATCGTTGTTAATTCCAATTTGCACAATGCCAATGCCAGAGGTGCTAATAGGCCCTGGTTACATGAAATACCACACCCTGTCACCCAGGTTGTCTGGGATTCATGGGTTGAGCTTCATCCTGATGCTGCCTTGCGCCTAGGCATCCAGCACGGGGACTTGGTGGAGATAGTTACTTCTGCTGGTAGGGCTGAGGCCCCCGCCTATGTGTATTATGGCATTGAAAAACACACTGTCGCACTACCAGCAGGGATGGGTAGAGAGCTTCTTTTCCCCAATTATGCAACAAGCCGCGGAAAAAGCAGATTAGTCCCCGTGCTCGAGGGTAAGGTAGGGCTGAAGAAGATAAAGGTGGGCATCAATGCCATGGAACTGCTGCCATCAAGGAAAGACCACCTTTCTGGGGATTTCGTATTTGCCGCAGAGCCAGTGGTCATCAAACCTACCGGAAAAAAGGCTGACCTGGTAACTATGGATGGCCAGTACCACAAGGACATAGCAGGCATCCATGCAAATGATAGAACGGGGTTCGGCGACCGTGGACAGAAAGGGCGAGGTCTGGTTCAGGTAATAGCAATTAGCCCCAATGGAGCGTTACAGGACCAGTCCTCCCACCATCACCTCAGGAAGCATTTTTATACTCTGAGCCGCGCCGATAAACGCAGTTTCTATGACTCACTGGAGAAAAACGTAGAGAACGCAGCAAAAGAATCGGGTAGCCCGACTCCAAAATACTATAAACCTTATAGGTGGGCAATGATTATCGATCTTGACAGATGTACGGGCTGCTCAGCGTGTGTTGCCGCCTGCTATGCTGAGAACAACATCCCCGTTGTAGGCAAGGACCGCTGTGCCCTGGGCAGGGAAATGAGCTGGATCCGCGTTGAAAGATATTTCGAACACAATCAGCGAACGGGCCGGCTGGAAACCTATTATACCCCTCAGATGTGTCAACAGTGCGAAAATGCAGGTTGTGAGCCAGTTTGCCCTGTTTTCGCTACCTATCATACGCCCGATGGGCTCAATGCCATGATCTACAACCGCTGCGTAGGCACCAGATTCTGCGCAAACAATTGCATATTTGGTATGAGGCGGTTCAATTGGAGATCTTATGTTTTTCCTTTCCCCCTCAACTACCAGCTCAATCCTTCTGTATCCGTTCGGGTCAAAGGAGTAATGGAAAAATGCACCTTTTGCGAGCACAGAATCAAGGAGGCAAAAGATCTCGCCAAAGACCAACACCGTTTGATCAGTGACGGAGAACTCCAGACGGCTTGCCAGCAGGCCTGTCCTGCAGATGCCATCATATTTGGGAATCTCATGGATGAGCACAGCGAGGTTAGAAAGAGAAAGGAAAAGACGGAGCGTGGCTACGTTCAACTGGAGGAGTTCAATTACCAGCCCGCCATAACCTACCTCAAAAAGGTGAATCACGAGGGTCAGAAGGCATAGGAGTAAGTAAGTTGGAGGAACTCACATACGAAGAGATAAACACTAGAGTAGCAAGGTCCCTCGCCTTACCCGGTAAGCCATGGGTAGCTGGCATGGTGCCTATCATGGGGGCCTTGTTTATGGGCGCGTTCGCTTTGGCCGTACAGATACGCCATGGTCTGGAGTGGAGCGGAATTAACCACCCTATAGCCTGGGGCGTATACATTACCAATTTCGTGTTTTGGATCGAGATTGGCCACGGTGGAACTCTGGTCTCCGCGGCCCTTTACATGGCCAGGGCACGCTTCCGCAATTCGATTTGCCGTGCATCGGAAGCCATGACAGTGTTCGCAGTGATGACCGCTGGTCTGTTCCCTCTCATTCATATGGGCCGAGTATGGTTTTTCTACTGGCTCCTTCCTTACCCTAATCAGAGAATGCTCTGGGTCAATTTCAAGTCCCCCTTGATCTGGGACGTCTTTGCTGTAGGAACCTATCTTTCAGTTTCCATGACCTTCTTTGTCCTGGGGCTGATCCCTGATCTGGCTGCAATGGGTGAGGAATCCAAGGGAATCAGACGGCTGTTTTACAGAATGGCTTCAGCCACCTTCAGAGGCACCAATCACGAATGGCTCCATTATGTACGGGGATATCTCCTTTTCGCCGGCCTTGCCACGGGACTGATATTCTCTGTTGCATCAATCGTGTCATGGGACTTTGCCATGGCCAGCGTCCCCGGGTGGCACTCTACGATATTTGGCCCATATTTCCTCGCCGGTGCCATTTTCTCAGGATGCGCCATGCTCCTGGTAATTGTTATACCGCTGAGGTGGATCTTCCCTGGATTCACTGACCTTATTAAGGTCAGCGACTTGGAAGGCGTTGCTAAGCTACTGATATTCACCAGTCTTATCGTCACCTACGTTTATATTGTAGAGGCCTTTATGGCTTATTACAGCGGCTCGGAATTTGAAAAGGCTATATTCTGGTACAGGGCCTTTGGTGATATGAAACCCATGTTCTGGTTCATGGTGGCCTGCAACTCTTTCATCCCCATGACTCTGTTCTTCAAAAAAATCCGTACCAATATTGCCGCCCTTTTTATTATTGCGCTCCTCGTCATCGTAGGCATGTGGTTGGAGCGCTTCGTTATCGTGGTCTCTTCACTGGCCCATGGCCCGGACCCGTTCACTTGGGCCAAGTACCAGTTCGAATGGGCGGAGATATGGATCACTATTGGGAGTTTTGGATGGTTTTTTATGTGGGTATTCATCCTGGCAAAGATTGTTCCCTTTATCGCTATTTCAGAACTCAAAGAAAGGCTGATGCCTCCATTCAGGAAAAGGAAATGAAGCGAAAATTCTCAGGTGTTTGGGCGACATTCGAATATCTCGATGACATGGTAGGTGCCATTAAGGAATTGAAGAGGGAGGGATTCGACGACTTGACCACTCACGCACCATGCCCCAGCCATGAGATTGATCAGGCCTTGGGCGCTCCCCAGAGTCAGATCCCTTACGCTACACTGCTCGGTGCTTTTGTAGGATTTCTTATCATAGTAGGTGTTATGATGAAAATGGCCCTCGATTGGATCTTGCCAGTATCAAGCAAGCCAATAGTAGCAGTACCGAGCATGGCACCTGTAACCTTCGTCTTTTCCGTACTCATTGCCGTATATTTTACAGTGGGCGGCATGGCTTTCTTGATCTTTAGGGATCTGAGGAGACATCCGCTCCCACAAAGCAAACACTACAAGGAGTATGACAGATTCATGCGGGACCGCTTTGGGATCGTGATTCCATGTAGGGATGAAAAGACTAACAAGGCAACAGAGATTCTGAAGAAGTATGGAGCAGAGGAGGTAAACCTTGAAGTATAAGATCCTGATCCTACTCGGTATCCTGTGCGTTGTGATTGTCCTGCCATCTCAGGGTCAAGCAAGGTCTGCGCTCTTTACACTTTTCACAGACATGTTCAACCAAGCGAGCATCAAGCCGCAGGAGGAGGGAAGCATAGAGCAATTTCCCACCGGCGTGGTATCGGTGGACGGGAGGTATTACGAGGATCCAAGTGATCGATTCAGCCAGATGCTGAAAGACATTCTGTCAGAAAAGGCGACCCTTAATCCTGTCAAGCCCGATGCCGCCTCGATTGCTGACGGAAAGCTGAAATTCGACACATTCTGTGCTGCTTGCCATGGGACCACGAAAGAATATGATGAGAAGGGCCTTGCCAAAGCAAAGATTAACGAACTCGGGATGATCGCTCCCAATATCTTTTATATGACTCCTTTTTTCAGTGACGGATACATCTACCACAAGGCGAAATACGGTGGTGTATTGATGCCAGCCCTGGGATATGCGACCACTGCTAGGGAAAGATGGGACATTGTTAATTACATCCGCAAAATGGAGAAACGCAAGTGATGGAGCACGAGGAAGCCAAAGCCTTTCTTGATAAAACCAACTTTCGCCTTAGCGACAGGACTCAGAAGCTCCTTTACGCCTTTGTGGCTATAGGTATTATAGGTTTCGCAATTGGGCTTCTCAGTCGAAGTTCTTATCTTGCCTGGCAGGCGCTACTGGTAAACACATTGTTTTTTGGCGGAATAGCGCTGGGCGGTCTCGCATTCACCGCAATCCTTACCATCACAAATGCCAAGTGGGGAAGACCCCTTAAACGATTAGCCGAAGGATTCGCAGTTTTCATACCATTTGCTGCCCTTTTGTTTGTTATTCTTTTCTTCGGTGCACCACGATTGTTTGAATGGGCTAATCCCGGAAAGGTAATAGCGGCGAAAGACGGCTGGCTCAACATGCCCTTCTTTGTCATTCGCAATATCTCAGCACTGGCTTTGATTATTGCTCTGAGCATCTTTTACCTTAAATTTAGTGCCAGGCCAGATCTAGGCCTTGCAAGTCCTTGGGACAGGCCGTTGAACAAACTCTGCCAGTGGGTATCCAAGAACTATACTCAGCACGATCAGGAAATGGTCTTGGCCCAAGAAAGGACAAAGACCCTGGCCCCAATCCTGGCTGTGGTGTTCTTCCTGGTAAGCACACTGATTGCCTTTGACTGGATAATGTCTCTTGACCAGGAATGGTACAGCACAATGTTCGGCGCCCAGTATGCAGTTTCCAACCTGATAGGTGCAGGGGCTGCACTGTTAATCATTGCCGGGTTCGTGCGAGAAAAGTTCGGACTCAAAGATTACATCACCATCAATCGCTACCATGATCTAGCTAGACTGACCTTCGCCCTTTGCGCCCTATGGGCGTACCTTGTTTTCGCCCAAGTGCTGGTGATTTGGTATGGCAACCTGCCCCATGAGGCAGCGTTTCTTGTCCTAAGAATGGAATCGCTGGAATGGGGCTGGGTCTCGTGGCTTCTTTTTATCCTTATGGCCATCATTCCTTTCTTTGGACTGTTAAGCCGGCGGGCATGCAGGTCCATCTGGTTTTCAAGGCTAATAGCCGTGGACATGCTGTTTGGAGGCTGGCTTGAAAAATACTTCTTGGTGGTACCCTCCATTCAGGAAAATAACGCAAGGGCAGGCATAATAGAGGCCACAAAGGGCCTGCCAGGGTTTTCCCTGAACCTCTATGATGTATCCATTGCTCTGGGGGTTGGGGCTATTTTTCTTCTTACTTATGTGTGGTTCTTTCGGTGGGTGCCGGTGCTACCCCTGGCTGACCCGTTGCTCGTTAAAGAACAGGACGAACCTTAATAGATATGGAGATACCATGGTAAATGGATTTTTTTCGCTGATTGCATGGGCTGTATGTATTGCTCTGTTTTTGCTTCAGGGCCTGTTTGGCATTGTAATTACTTTTTCTCTGCTCGGTCATTTGGCACAGCTCATACCCGGGGCCAATAAATCGGCCTCTGGTCAAAGTAAATAAAACGAGGCATCACCTCCCTCTTTCCCGAGGGGGAGATTTCGGGTGCTGCCTTCCATAATCAGCCAGCTAGACGGGTGGCACTCCAGGCATAGGAGCCAAATTCTCAAAATGAAAGGGGGTTGAGAGTGCAATCAGGTTTTTCAGTGTTCTGTGGGCTGGGGCCTTCTGGGGCCGGGTTTAAGCGCAATATTCACACATAAAAGGAGGAAGGAAATGCTGAAGAAACTAAGAACTATTCTTCGGGTTGTCCTGTTTGGCATGGTTGCCTTTGGGCTGTGCGCAACCGCAAATGCCCAATCCGAACTGGAAAAGGTCATGAAGGAAAGGGGCTTGACGCAGCAAGACCTCCTTGCTGCGGCCAAGACCTATACTCCGACAGGAAAATGGGATGAGTTCTATTGTTTTTCATCAGGGGGGCAGTCAGGACAGGTTATCGTCTACGGAGTGCCTTCCATGAGGATCCTGAAATACATCGCTGTATTCACCCCAGAGCCATGGCAGGGATATGGTTACGGCAATGAAGTAACAGACAGAATACTTGACGAAGGGCGCATGAGAGGCCGCAAGATCACCTGGGGAGACACGCATCACCCTGCGCTGTCAGAGACCAACGGATGTTATGATGGTCAATATCTTTTCATCAATGATAAGGCAAATCCCCGAGTGGCGGTCATCAGTCTCAAAACATTTAGCACCATCCAGATTGTAGTCAATCCCATCATGAAGTCTGACCATGGCGCCTGTTTCGTAACACCTAATACAGAGTATGTCATTGAGACTACTCAATACCCCGCTCCTTTTACCAATGATTACGTTTCACTAGATGAATTTAATGACAAGTACCGTGGGGCCATGACCTTCTGGAAATTCGACAGGAGAAAGGGGAAGATAATTCCTGAGCTGTCTTTTTCTGTTGAGCTACCTCCCTACGCCCAGGACCTAGCTGATGCGGGCAAGAAGGTCAGCGATGGCTGGGCCTTTTGTAATTCTTTCAATACTGAGCGGTATATCGGCGGTTTTGGAAATGGCAACACTAAGTGGAAAAACAGGTTACCTTTCGAGGCAGGGTGTTCTGTAAAGGATACAGACTACCTGCATGTAATCAATTGGAAAGTAGCGGAGAGGCTTTACAAAGAAGGGAAATATGTAAAGTATAACGGCCATCCGGTGATCCCCATGAAAACCATGGTCGAAAACAACGCCCTCTTCCTGATCCCCGAACCCAAAAGTCCCCACGGCGTAATGATTGATCCTATGGGAAGGTACATCACTGTATCTGGAAAACTGGATACCCACGTCTCAGTGTATGATTGGGTAAAGATCAAGAAGCTTATAGATGCCAAAAAGTATATTGGTAGGGACCCATATGGTATTCCTATTCTCAGCATGAAAGACTCGCTGCATGGTCAGGTGGAGCTTGGTCTGGGTCCACTGCACACCCAGTATGACAAGGTAAAAGGGATTGCCTATACCTCATTGTTCGTTGATTCCGCTATTGCCAAGTGGGATTATCTTAATCTAAAATTGATACAAAAGATACCTATCCATTACAACGTAGGTCACTTGGTTACTCCGGAGGGCGATACTTGTGACCCCCAAGGAAAATATCTAATCTCGCTCAACAAGTTGTCTATTGACCGTTTTCTACCTGTAGGCCCGCTTCACCCTCAAAACCATCAGTTGATTGATATTTCGCCAGGCCATCCAATGCGGCTGCTTTATGACCTGCCCATCGGACTGGGAGAACCGCATTATGCTGTCATGATCAGGGCCAGCAAGATACATGCACTCAAACGTTACAAACACAGATGGTTTAGGCACCATGTTACCCCGGGTACTGAGCGAGTGGTCAGAAACGGCAACAATGTTACTATCTATGGAACTTTAATCAGAAGCCACTATAGCCCTGAGATCATACAACTGAGGAAGGGCGATCATGTTACCTGGTACTTGACAAACCTTGAAAGGGCCGAGGACGAGACTCACGGCTTTGCTATAGACATGTATAACATCATGGACAGTCTAGAGCCTGGAGAGACTGCAACCATCAAATTCACAGCGGACAAGGCGGGAGTCTTTCCGTTCTATTGTACGGAGTTTTGTTCGGCCCTGCACTTGGAGATGATGGGATACCTGCTTGTAAAGCCATAATTTGTTGATGGCGAAATCTATGGGATGTGCGCTTTCCTTCCGTAGCATGTGAACTGGAAACGGTGTCCAGAGAGCCGCGCAATCCCGGAGAAAGGGGGAATGAATTATGAGAAGAAGGCTTTTAAGCTGGCCAGCATTATTTTTCGCCGTGGCTGCCATCCTGGGTCTCGCCTGCCAGGCAAGGGCCCAAAACTACAAGGCCCAGTATGAGAAACAGGTGAAAATTAATGACGCAACGATCGCCAAGATCGGTGAGGTAATAAACTATGTTTGCCCAAGGATTGTCCCTTCCACAGCCAAATGTTGCAATCCTAAGGACCCTGTGGCAAGTGCTCTGGCAGTAGAAAAGTATATGGAAAAGTATTGGAAAAAGGGCGAAGAGGACATCGAAGATGCAAAGATGCCACCCCTGCTCAACAAGAAAGCGGCACTACAGTTCTGGGATGCAGTGCAGCAATTCAAGAAGCATATTCCCTACCGCAAAAAAGCAACGGAATACGCAAAGAAAGGTGACTGGCAAAATGCACTGCTTAATGAAAACATGGCATGGCAGTACCTGGTAAAGTGTGCGAGTCGGGGAATTTTTGCAAAAAAGCTCGTAAGTGGTGAATAGGCAAGTGGGCATGGGCCCGTAGCACTCAGCGACGCGACATAGTGAAGCTGAATTCGGGCCCATGAACGGCAAAAACACAAATCTATTGTATAATTATGATGGGGACAGGCTCTTGATACTTGTTCCCATCATCACCTGATAAGTTGATATATGAAGAGAGATCCTTTTTCAATCATTACGTTATTGATATTGGCAGGACTTTTTTGTCTTCCCTATTCTGTCTTGGCCGGTGATGGGGCCATCTTATTCAATAAGAAACTCCCGTGTTATACCTGCCATGGTCCAGAGGGCAGAGGCATGGTTCGGACAAAGGACAGAATAAGATTTTTCCTCAAAAGGAAGGCCATGTACCGAAGAATGGTGAGGGAGGGCATACCCGTTGAGGTGGTCAGGAAACTGATACCACTGTATAAGAAAAGATTCTGGAGCCAAGAGAAGTTTCTTAAGGCCATTGAAAGCCTCATTGGTCACGAGAATACGGAAAAATACAAGGATATTATCATTAAAATCGCGATAAGAGTTTACTACCACAAGGGAGATCCTATTCCCGGGTTCGAGGGCTATCCGAGGCTTGCCGGGAATAAAAAGATATATCTTTTCCGTCAGATGAAAGACATATTAGACGGGAAGAGAACAAATGGAAATACAGGCGCAATGAGGGGCATCAAGACCTTTCTTGATAAAAATAAAATAACTGACAAGGACCTTGAGAAGATTGCGGACTATCTTTCCCATGTTCAATAGTAGGAAAGGGCAAGAAAGGCTGCTTCGAACAGCAACCCCTAGAAAGTAATTCTGGACAGGAGGTAATTGACCAAATGAAAAATAGCACCTTGGGCGTGAAGCCATTATTAATCGCTTTGGTTTCCATATTCATGCTCGCTAGTCCTCTGATGTTCGCAACTGCTGGGGAAAAGCCCATGACTCCAGAGGAACTGAGAAAGGCTATGGCTGCAAAGGCTGCAAAGTTTCTCAAGTCCCCACCTGGCGGGGTATGGAGGGCCACGGCAAAAGAGGCACTGGAAGCTTTAAAGCTAAAGGGGGATCCTGAGGAAGGACAAGACATCTATACAGTGTGCGCTGCATGCCATCAACCTACAGGCTGGGGGGATCCGATGGGGGTTTTTCCACAACTAGCAGGGCAACATGCCACTGTGTTGATCAAACAAATTGCGGACATAAGGGCCGGGAATAGGGACAACCCCACCATGTACCCCTTTGCAATGCAGATACAGGGTCCCCAGGATATCAGGGACGTCTGCACATACATACAGACCCTGAAACAGAATCCCCACCCCTATGTTGGACCGGGAGGCCCCTCATATATCCTGACCAACATGCGAAAGGAGGTATGGCCGATATCCCTTGACAGGCTCCAGAAGGTGGTTGGAGATGAAATTTTCAGAAAGCTCAAGACCCTTGAAGATAAGGAATTCAGGTCAAAAGATGCGTTCCTGGAAGCGGTCAAAAAGGCCATAGGAGACAAGGCCCTGGCAAAGTATAAAGATGAGATACTGAAGAATGCGGATTGGTCAACAGACCTGAAGCTGGGCAAAAAACTCTATGAAAAGAATTGTGTAAGGTGCCACGGGGACCATGGCCAGGGCAACTGGAAAGCCCCTGCACCCGCCAATAAAGCTAAGAAGGCAGTTAGTGGTAAGGGAAAAGTGGAGCGAGGATATTTTCCGGTGCTAGCAGGGCAAACGTATCTCTATTTAATAAGACAGTTTAGTTGGATACAGATAGGAAAAAGAAGAAACGCCAATCCTGACATGGTCAAACAGATTTCCAA
>CAZAKC010000029.1:0-24276 GCA_964485655.1 uncultured Desulfobacteraceae bacterium | reverse complement strand
GAGAGCAAAATAGTTATACAAAGGTGGTTCTAATGAAGTTAAATACGATGGCAGCAGTGATGACGTTTATAACGAAGGTAGAGGAGGCCTCTGCGGACTTTTATGAGGAGTGTGCGGAGAGGTTTCCCGAACTCAAGGAAGAACTGCTTTCCTGGAGCAAGGAGAACCGCAAGTTTGAGAAGAACATAAAGAGGACGTACTATGGGGTTATAACGGATACGATAGAGTCCAATTTTTCCTTTGAGGGGTTGGACACAGAGGGATATGAATTTGGCACAGAGATCCCTCAGGACGCAGATAGCTCCTGGGTGAAGAGGAAGGCTGCAGAGATAGAGGGAAAAATCAAGGATTTTTATCTCAAGGCAGCAGAGCTGTCAGAAGGTTTGCTAGCTGACATACCCAGGGTGCTCAGAAAAATAGCCAAGAAAAGAGAGCGAAGGTTACAGTAAGAAGTCTTTTTGAAGCATGAATTGTTTTAGAATATGAGGCTCCTCCACATTGACAGGGCAATAAAAAATGGAGGAGCCTTTCTTTTCTCTGGACAGTACTGAGACATTGAGAAAGTCAAAAGCTGGCGCCCATTACAACTGCCCTTGACACGAATAAGGGTTTTTGCAATAGTGCGCTAGTATTCCTACTATGACTTGTAGCTCCTGATAGCGACTTGTCACATCTGTTTATGGGGACGGAGATTGGTAAAATCCCTACATCAACGTAGACTGTGAAAGTGTGGCCTCTCCTGAGGCGCTCAGTTGACTAGAAATGAGTTGATTCCTGAGAAGGAATCTGGATTGGCAATAACTAATAACAGGAGGAGTGCACATGGACATTGTAAGAGAGGTTGACGGCAGGTTTGAGCTAACCAAGGAGCTACCCGCAAGTCAGTTTTACAACAGGGACCTTGCGCCTGTGCGCCTAGAGAAAAGGACCTGGGGCTACTATGAGTATTTCGCCATGTGGGTGGGAATGAGTGTCTGCGTACCCACGTGGATGCTGGGCGCCAGTATGATATCAGCGGGGTTTGACTGGCTGACTACCATCTTTACTATCTTTCTTGGTAACGTTATTGTGCTTATACCCATGATTTTGGATTCATTTGCTGGAGCAAAATACGGCATTCCCTTCCCCGTATTTCTGCGCTCCGCCTTTGGGCTTTTCGGGGCCAACATTCCAGCCTTGCTGAGGGGTATCATTGCCTGTGGTTGGTTTGGTATCCAAACTATGATTATGGCTTATGCCATTGATGGGATACTGGTGAAAATTTTTCCATCATATGGAGCCATAAAAGGTAGTGTTCCCTTTTTCGGCCTAGAGGGCCATGTCGTTATTTCGTTTCTGATCTCATGGCTAATGACGGTGGCTATTTGCTATGTCTCTCCACCGTGGAAGGCCTCCCCTGGTATTAAATGGCTGAACGATCTGGCTTCCCCAGTTTTGATCTTTATAGGCATTATGCTGCTCATTTGGGGAGTTAAGAATGCGGGTGGATGGGGCCCCATATTGGAGCAACCCCGTACCGCCCCTTGGTCAAAATGGCCTGCGTTCCTCACTGCAATGGTCGCTTACTGGTCAACCTTGGCCATAAATATTCCTGACCTGACCCGTTTTGCGAAGAATCAAAAGGTTCAGTACCTGGGCCAAGCCCTTGGGCTTCCCCCAACCATGACAGCTTACTCGTTTTTTGGGGTGGCAGTAACCTCCGCAACGGTGGTTATCTATGGATCGGCTATTTGGGACCCCATCAAACTGATGATCAAGATCGGAACTCCATTTTATATCTTTGTGGGACTTCTTTTCGTAATTCTAGGGACACTTACAACAAACATAACAGCAAATATGGTTTCTCCCATCAATGACTTCATGAACTTGATCCCCAAGTATCTGAATTGGGAGCGTACCACCATCCTTATTGCTCTCATCGGTGTGCTAATGCAGCCTTGGAAATTCCTGGCTGATCCCAAGGCCTATATCTGGACATGGCTCCTTGGCTATGGTGCCTTTACAGGAGGGATTGCGGGGGTGATCATCTGCGATTACTGGGTAGTTCGAAAACAGAAGATCAAACTGTATGATATTTACCTTAGAGACGGGTATTATAACTTCGATGCCGGCAAGACCAGTTGGGTGGCGGTTATATATGGGATCATCCTGTTGGCAGCAACAGTTTGGCTATGGAAAGCTGGTGCCATTCTGGGGACCGGTTGGCCTTCCACGTTGACCACGTTGGTCTTATTCTTAGGGCTGGCGGCAGGTATTTACCTGTATATAAGCAGGGCAAAAGGAGTGAACTTTGCGGGAGTGCTTGCATTGTTCACAGGGGTTGTGGGCTCGCTCGTACTTTCTAAGTACAGCTCTGTTCTGTCTCAATGGACATGGTTCGTTGGGGCAATTATAGGCTTTTTCGCCTATTGGATTCTTTACAAGGCCTGGTATGAAAAGTATTTTCCGGCTGTTCCTGAAGGTGCCAAGTAGTATTTTTGAGGTTCTTTAATGTACCCATATGTGGGGATTTGCCTCATTATGGTGTGTTTTGGGGCATTTCACAGCCTGACGGGCAGAGAACAGATAAAAAATGGCATCCGCTCCAGGCTTCATCTGAGTACATCAACTTATGCGTTGTTGCGCTCTTTTGTATCGCTTTCACTACTTGTACTATCGCTGGTGGCGCTATTCAAATGGGCACCTGGGACCTTGAGAATTTTTCATCCTGTTATGGGTCTGATTGCGATAGTGCCAACGATGTTTGCCTTCTGGATCGCTGGTATGGCGCTGGGGCAAGTGGCTAAAAGCCGCCGTCTGCCCCAGTTTTTTGGAGTGAGGGAGTACCCGAAGGTTTTTTACTATTCCGGGGCTTATAGCATATGCCGGCATCCCATGTATGCAGGGTGGTTGATAGCTAGCTGGGGGATCGTATTGAGCAGGCCATATCTTCTAACGATAGTTTATAATGCGCTTCTTACAATATACGTTTTGTATGAAGCACTGCAGGAAGAAAAGAGAATGATTGAGCTTTTTGGAGAAAGGTACCTTCAGTACAGAAATAGGGTGCCATTTATATTCCCTTACGGATTCACGAGACCCCCCAACTGACGTAGGGGCTAAAAAGAGTGAGTTAATTTTTTGGGACAGAAAGAGGCGCAGGCTATTTAATTAACCTGCGCCTTTTATTCTCTGGCAGAGTTTACTGATACCTATAATCGAACTGGTTTACGTTTTATGAATCTACCGGACCCTGGTGTGCCTAGGAACCGGCCATCCTTTATGACCACGTTGCCGCTGGACAGCACTACCTTGGGCAGGCCCTTGACCTTAAATCCCTCATATGGTGTGTAATCCACATTCTGGTGATGATTCTTAGCGCTGATCACAAACTGGGCCTTAGGGTCCCACAGCACAAGGTCAGCATCACTACCAACGGCTATAGTACCCTTTTGTGGGAATAGACCAAAGAGCTTGGCAGGTGTTGTGGAAACAAGATCTACGAAGCGATTAAGACTTATACGCTTCTTGTTAACACCTTCATGGTATATAAGCATGAGCCTGTGCTCAATGCCGGGGGCACCATTGGGGATAGTGGCAAAGTTGTCCCTGCCCCTGTCTTTTTGGCCCTTGAAATTGAAAGGACAGTGGTCAGTGGAGATAACCTGAAGATCTCCATAAGCCAAGCCTTTCCAAAGTGGTTCCCAATTGGACTTGTCCCTCAAAGGTGGCGACATTACATACTTGGCCCCCTCGAAATTGGGTTCGAGGTAATTGTTATAAGACTTTAACAAATACTGAGGGCAGGTCTCCGCATAGGCAGGGAATCCGGCATCCCTTGCTTCTTTAACCTTTGCCAGGGCCTCTTTGCACGTGAGGTGTACGATGTAAATGGGCGCACCCGCCATCTGGGCTATGGCTATACCCCGCCCTGTAGCCTCTGCTTCAGCCTCAGGGGGGCGACTGAGGGCATGGTACTTGGGCTCTGTGAGGCCTTTGGAGATGTAATCGTTAATGAGAATATCAAGCACGTCTCCGTTTTCTGCATGGATCATTACCAGGGCACCGACCTTCTTCGATTCTTGTAACACCCTGTACAGTGCTCCGTCGTCGATCATCAACGCGCCTTTATAAGCGAGAAAGCATTTGAAGCTTGTAACGCCAAACGCAGCAACCATTTCAGGGATTTCCGCCAGCACCTTATTATTAAGATCTGTTATTGCTATGTGGAAGCCATAATCAATGACGGCCTTGTTAGCAGCTTTTTTCATCCATGTCTTAAGAGCGCCTTTAAGGCTTTGTCTTTTGCCCTGAATAGCGAAGTCGACGATGCATGTTGTGCCACCAAAGGCAGCAGCGATGGTCCCTGTTTCGAAATCATCTGAAGAGGAAGTGCCCATGAAAGGCATGTCAAGATGGGTGTGGATGTCAATCCCCCCTGGCATAATATAGAGTCCTCTAGCGTCAATATTTTGCTGTGCAGGTTCTTTTATTTTTTTGGCAATTTGGACTATTTTTCCGCCCTGGATCCCTATCTCAGCGCGATAGGTATCTGAGGCCGTTACAATGGTACCATTAATGATCTTGTAGTCCATAACCCCCTCCTGTGTTTTAATTGTTGATAATGTCTTTCCGTGCACAAAACAGACCGACACTGACAATACATACTCTCAGACGCCGCTTCCCTGTCTGGCTATACCCGCAGACTTATACACCCATCTACGGGGCAGACCTGGTAACAGAGGGAACATCCGGTGCAGAGCTTTTCTGTAACCTTGTATACCTTATCCGATCCTCGGGTGATCGCCTGGTAACCGGCATCCCTGCATGAGATGAAGCAAGCGTCGCACTGTATGCACAGGCTGTTGTCTATATATGCCTTGCGGCGTGTCTTGTTATCCAGGTCACCAAAGGAGACAAGTTTGTCCAGCGAAGCCCCGGCCATATCAGCAATGCTGCTGAAGCCTTTTTGCTTCATATATTGGGAAAGACCGTTGGTCAGATCCGTAACTATTGAATAACCGTAGAACATAACTGCTGTACAGACCTGAAGGGTGGAAGCACCCAATAGTATAAACTCGGCTGCATCTTCCCAGGTAGTGATGCCACCTATACCTGAGACGGGGGCACCTGTCTCCTTTGCAATAGAGGCTATGGCCTTAAGAGCGATCGGTTTTACCGCGGGGCCAGAGAGTCCGCCGTGAGCAGAATATCCTGAGACATTGGGCAGTGGTACCAGGGTGTCCAAGTCGACGCCGATAATTGCTGCAACTGTATTAATGGCAGATATCCCTTTTGCCCCTGCTTCCAGGCAAGCCTCAGCGACCATCGCTACATCGGTTACATTGGGCGTCATTTTGGCTATCACAGGAATGTTCACTGCCTCGGCCACCCAACCAGTAACCCTTTTTGAAAGCTCGGCATTCTGGCCTATGGCAGATCCCATGCCCCTTTCTGGCATCCCGTGCGGGCAAGACAGGTTCAATTCGATAATGTTTGCACCGGCCTGCTCACATTTCCTGGCCATCCTTTGCCATCCTTCGGGCTTACTGGCATCATCCATGATGCTGGCGATGACCACATGATCAGGGTACTTGGTACGAAGTTCTTCAATCTCTTTGAGCCATACGTTAAATTCCCTATCGGTCACAAGTTCGATATTTTCCAGGGCATAATTTTTCTTCTTCCTTTTTTCAGGATCCTTAAACCCAAGGGAGGCAAGACGAGGTGTAACATTAATTATGGTGCTCGCATCTACCACAAGGGTTTTAGTCACAGCGCCAGCCCATCCGGCCTTAAACGCTCTGCTTATCATAGATCCCGTTGTCGTTGGTGGCGCAGAGGCTAAGATAAAAGGGTTCTTGAACTTCACGCCACAGAAGTCAACAGACAAATCCATATCCACATTGCCAGCCATTCGTCCTACCTCCTTTTAATGTCTTCAGGTCATTAGTCCCGCCCCCACGCGCGCTTTCTTCGGACGGGGGCTTCGACGGGAAGCGCCTTTTGAAAGCAGTGTAGCGATTCTCGACGCTCTCCGAGTCTTAGAGGGATAAATAATCCCTATTTTGAAAACTCAGAACTCCTCGATGCCGCTACATTTGTACTTACCGCTTCGGAGTCAGCTATCTCAAGAGCCTTGTCCAAAATCTCTATGGCCTTATCAACTTCATCTTCTGTTATGATCAGAGGTGGGGCCACTACAAGGTTGTCGTACCATGCTGCCATGTAAAGGCCGTTTTTCATGGCTTGTGCTGCCACCTGACCCGTCATCAATGGGCCTCCGCCAAATTTATCTGCCTTTATATTAAAGGGCTCTTTTGTTTCACGGTTCTTTACAAGCTCGAGAGCCCAGAAATGGCCAATGCCGCGGACATCTCCAATGGATATGTGGCGGTCTGCAAGATCGTAGAGCTTCTGCTTCAGATACTCACTCACCCTTTGGGGTAGTCCTGTTGCCATGAGTTTCTTGTACTCCTCAACGGCTGCGGGGATGGTGCACAGTGCAATTGCATGATAGGCGTAAGTATGGCCATGGCAGAAAACCTCGTCATCAAAGAACGATGCCACTTTTTCCGTGGCGGCGGTTATGCCAGCAGGGGTATATGCGCCTGTTGCGCCCTTTGCGGTTGAAAGTATATCCGGGGTTACACTCCAATGCTCCACGGCGAATGCCTTCCCTGTCCTGAACCATCCTGTCATGACTTCATCTGCTATAAGCAATACGTCGTTTTGGTCACAGATTTGTCTTACCATAGGGAAGTACTCCGGGGGAGGCACAATCCTGCCATTAGTTCCAACAACGGGTTCAACGATAATTGCAGCAACATTACCTTCTTCCTTGATCATGTAATCAAGATAACGAGCGCATTGAATATCGCATTGTCCGTAACTCAGCCCGAAAGGGCACCTGTAACAATAGCAGTCGGGGGCAAAACGCACTCCTTGGACGGTGCAACGGGCTCGCTCAGCATACCATCTGCGGGGGTCACCAGTGAACGTAATGCCAGCCGGGGTCGCACCATGGTAGGAGTGATAGCGGGATATGATCTTGTAGGCAGGGGCCTTCGACTGGCGCACCATCTTGAGTGCGGCTTCGTTCGCCTCTGTTCCACTGGTTGAGAAAAAATACTTTGTCAGTCCTTCTGGCAAGACTGATTTGAGGGCCTCTACCGCTGCCATGGCTGCCTCGGTTACAAAACCTGGCGCCACATAGGGAAGTTTTTCTATCTGATTTACCACCGCTTCGATTATTGCCTTGTTCTTATGTCCGAGATTGGAACACATCAATTGGGAGGAGAAATCTATATAGGGCTTCCCCTTGTCATCATAGAAGAATACACCTTCGGCGTCTTTCACCACCATCGGGGTATGCCAAGCGCTCTGTCTGTTCCATGTGCCAAAGGTGTGCTGCGTAAATTCAATAACCTTTTTTTCCAGATCTGTCATGGGATTCTCCTTTCCATTCCCAATAAAGATTTATCCCTATGGCAATAACTCTATAATCTCGTCATATGTTTCAGGGCGACGATCCCGGAAGAACTGCCACACATTGCGTACCTCCCGGATCATGTCAAAGTCAAGGTCAGCAACCACCAGTTCGTCCTTGTCTCTTGCAGCCTCAGCCACAATTTGCCCACGGGGATCACAAAAGTAGCTTGTGCCATAGAATTCCCCGATGTCCCAAGGCTGCTCATGGCCCACCCTGTTGATTGCGCCAACAAAGTAGCCGTTGGCTACTGCATGAGCTGGTTGCTCCAGTTTCCACAGGTACTCAGAGAGCCCGGCAACTGTAGCCGATGGATTAAATATGATTTCAGCTCCGTTCAGGCCAAGGATTCTTGCACCTTCGGGAAAATGGCGGTCATAGCAAATGTATACGCCTACATCACCATACGCAGTTCTGAACACGGGATAACCAAGATTCCCAGGTTTGAAATAGAACTTCTCCCAGAACCCTGGATGAGTATGAGGGATATGGTTCTTTCTGTATTTGCCAAGATAGGTGCCATCGGCGTCAATCACCGCGGCAGTATTGTAATATACGCCCGTAATCTCTTCTTCGTAGATGGGGACGATCATTACCATATTGTATTGTTTAGCTTTATCTTGCATCATTTTTACAGTAGGTCCCTCTGGGATTTTTTCTGTAGCGCTGTACCATTTAACATTCTGCTCTGCAGGGAAATATGGTCCATAAAATAGTTCCTGAAGGCACAATATTTGTACACCCTTATTACCTGCCTCGTCGATCAGGGCTACGTTTTTTTCAATCATGTGCTCTTTTAATTTGTCAACAGATTCTTCTCCTGAAAGCTCGCAATGGGTTTGGATCAGCCCGCATTTAATTATTCTGGCCATTTTGAATCTCCTCCTAATAAATGAATTTTTGACAGGCGATACTGAACACGCTCCAAGAAAGCCTTATACACCGAATCGAGGCACTATTACAAGGGCTTTGACAAAGTTTCCGGACTGGGGGTAACAAGGCGCGTAGCGGTTACGAGAAAATGTGCCATATTGATGGGTCGGGACAGAAACACAACATTTTTTCTACCCCCCAAGGTAGTATGGTTGCAGGCACTTTGATCACCTTTCCCGTGGGTGAGCGTACATATAACAGGTAACCCCGGCCTAATTTCGGTTGCCTTTGTCACAACTCCAATGATTTCCGAGGCGGCAGACTGCAAGTGAGCGACAATAAGATCTATTTTGCCTTTGGCTACTAGCTTCATGGCCTTGTGTTGGTTGTGCGCTGCAAGAATCTGAGCGCCCTTGGATATCAGTAGCTCACTAACCAGCCCTCCAATGAGGTCATCTTCGCCTAGTATCATTATGCGTTTGTGTTTAAGGGCCTTCCCGGGAGGAGGAAGCTTGACCCGACTTGCTTTCCTGGTGGTGGGCAGCATCAGAGAAAAGAAGGCCCCATGACCCGGTCGACTGCTAAGCTCAATCTTTCCCCTATGCATCCTGAACACGGCTGAGGCTACTGTGAGGCCAAGTCCGAGATGATTATTTTTCGTAGTATAAAAGGGCTCAAATACTCTCTCATGTTCTTCAATTGGAATTCCAGGGCCATTGTCTTGGACATAAATGTGCGCGAGCCCGGGTGTTTCTTCTAGTGTAACCAAAATGGTTCCCTCGGGAGAACAGGCCTCTATGGCATTGGAAATCACGCAGGTAATCCCGGTCCTAAGGGCATCTGGGTCTACCTTTACGAGGGATGATGTCCTGAAAAATGTCTTAATTTCCACAGGGGAAGGATGATCTGACAAATCAGATGATGAAATTTCTCTTGCAGCCTCGATTGCCTCACGAATAATTATGGGCAACTCTATAACGCTTTGGTGGCGCCTTTGCGCCTGTCCAAGCTGCTCTAGGAGGGTAACTATTTTTTGCTGGTGCTTGTGAACACCTTGCAATTGATGAAGGAACTGTTTGCTTGAAAAGTTGCGGCTTCGTGCGTTGGTGAGGCAATTGGCCAGAATTTCCGTGCAGGTCCTCAATTCAATAGCGAGTCCGCTTGAAACAGAACAAATAAGACGATGTTTTTCTTCCTCGATCATTTTCTTTTCCAGCCCTCTTCGTCTCTCAAGCGAAGTCAGCCCCACCACGAAAGCCTTTCGCCCATGGTACCTTATCTTTGAAATCCTGGCCTCACAGGGTATCTTTTGCCCTGTTTTAGTCTTGAGGTTAAGCTCGTATATATCGGGTACGACCGCCCCTGAGAGTCTCTTTTTATGAATTTTCTTTACATAGTCCAGAGAGTCTTCATGAATGAATGCCTCAAAAGGCCGCTCCAGAACTTCATTTTCTTTGTAGCCCAGGTCTGTGAGGAGCTTATTATTCGTAAAAAGGATCTCCCCCTTCTGAATAAGGATAAGCCAGCCCGGAAACTCCTTCAGAATTAGCCCTTGGTCTCTGATCTTTCTAGACAGAGCCTGATTTTCTATCCTGGTCTGTCTCAGTTTTTCTCGATAGGAATCTATCTTTTTCTCAAGGCGGGAAATCTTTTTTAACAGTGCGTCCTTAATGATCTTTTCCATTGTGAAGCAAGCCGGCTGATAGGTGTCCACTGAGATTGGTCTTGATGCTCCTGAGTATATAACGTATCATAGCAATGGGTTGGATCACAACAAAGAACTCTACTCGGACAGCAATAACAGTGGCGCCAAGAAAGTCATTTGTGCATCTCCATGTACACACGGAATACAGCCTCCTGGATGGGGCCATAAGGATCCCAAACATGCTGGACAAGGCATGGTCCTTGGGAATGGATTCAGTGGCCATAACAGACCACGGCAATATGTTTGGTGCAGTACAGTTTTTCGACGAGGCAAAAAAAAGTGGTGTTAAGCCAATCCTGGGTTGTGAGGTCTATCTCGCCCCGGGTGACAGACGAGAGAAGTCCTTACCCACCAATGGCGGACCCAGCTCCTACCACCTGATTCTGCTTGTGATGGATTCGACCGGATACAAGAACCTGTCAAGGCTAGTGACATTGGGTCACCTGGAAGGTTTCTATTACCATCCTAGGGTAGATATAGAGTTACTCAGGGAACTGAATGGAGGGCTGATAGCACTTTCGGCCTGCCTCAAAGGACCAATAGCGTTTGCTATAAGAGAAGGAAAGATGGAACTGGCCAGGACGAGAGCTCAAGAGTTGGCCACTATTTTTGACAATGAAAGATTTTTTCTGGAGGTACAGGCCAATGGAATGAGAGATCAGGAAAGAGTCAATGCGGTCCTGGCCGAGCTTGCGCAGGAATTGTCCCTTCCGTTAGTAGCTACGAATGATTGCCATTATCTAGACAGAAAGGATGCGGAGGCCCATGATGCCCTCCTATGTATCCAGACTGGAAAGACAGTGGATGATGCCAGCCGGATGAAATTTCCCACCGATGAATTCTATTTCAAATCCAGGGAAGAGATGGAGGCTGGTCTGCCTGGGTTCGAAGAAGCCCTTGATAATACCAGGCTGGTTGCCGAACGCTGCAACTTTGAGATGAAATTTGGCGAATACAAATACCCGGTTTTTGATGTACCGGGTGGTAAGAGCCTGGAAGATTTACTGAGGGAGCAAGCCAGAGAGGGGCTTTCGATCCGATTGAAGGAAAAAGAAGAACAGGAGGGCCCCCTTGGAGAGCAAGGCCGAGCCCAGTATAAAGAAAGGCTTGAATATGAACTGGAGATCATTTGTAAGATGGGATTTTCTGGCTATTTCTTGATTGTGGCTGACTTCATTGAGTACGCCCGCAGGGCCGGTATACCGGTAGGGCCTGGGAGGGGGTCGGCTGCAGGCTCACTGGTGGCCTACTGCCTACGGATTACCAACATTGATCCCATCAAGTACGGTTTGCTTTTCGAACGTTTCCTAAATCCACAACGGATCAGCATGCCTGATATTGATATCGACTTTTGCATGAAAGGTCGCGATGATGTCATCCGCTACGTTTCGGAAAAGTATGGTAAGGATAATGTTTGCCAGATAATCACTTTTGGTACCATGAAGGCCAGAGCGGTTATTAGGGATGTGGGGCGCACTCTTAATATCCCCCTGGGTGAGGTGGACAAGATTGCTAAGATGGTCCCAGAAGGACCGAAGGTTAGCCTGGAAAAGGCCTTGGCCACTGAACCCGAATTGCAGGCCCTTGAAAAGGAAAAACCTCATGTGGCGAAGCTGCTGGCCATATCCAAGGCGTTGGAGGGCCTGGCCAGGCATGCATCAACTCATGCTTCAGGAGTGGTAATTTCTGACAGGCCTCTGGTGGAGTATTTGCCTCTTTATAAGGGAGCCCGTGACGAAATAATGACCCAATTCACCATGGACAGAATAGAGCAATTGGGCCTTATAAAGTTTGATTTCCTGGGTCTGCGGACCCTGACAGTTATCAGACACACACTGGATCTCATAGAAAAAACCCTCGGCCACAAAGTTGACATAGAAAGGATTCCCCTTACAGATGAAGCCACATTTCAGCTCTGCTGCGATGGTAAGACAACGGGGGTGTTCCAGCTTGAAAGTGACGGAATGAAGGAACTAATGCGCCGCCTGAAGCCCGGCGTTTTTGAGGATTTGGTTGCCTTGGTTGCCCTTTACAGACCAGGGCCCTTGGGCAGCAACATGATCGATGAATTTATTCAGGGAAAGCATGGTAATGTGAAGATCAACTATATCCTGCCCGAACTTGAACCAATCCTCAAGGAGACCTACGGAGTGATCTTATATCAAGAACAGGTCATGAGGATTGCCCAGGTCCTGGCCGATTATTCTCTAGCAGAGGCAGATGAGCTGCGCAAGGCCATTGGTAAGAAAAAACCCGAGGTTATGGCCAAGCATCGAGAGCGTTTTATAGAAGGCTCAGTCAGAAACGGAGTCAAAACAGAAACGGCTGAGAGACTCTTTGAGTTAATAGAAAAATTTGGAGGCTACGGATTCAATAAGTCCCACTCCGTGGCCTATGCAATGATTGCCTACCAGACTGCCTACCTAAAGTCCCACTATCCTGTTCAGTTCATGACAGCACTGCTGACCCAGGACATGGGTAACCAAGATAAGACAATAAAGAACATTGCCGAGTGCAGGGAGATGGGAATAGAAATCCTTCCTCCTGATATAAACGAAAGTGAGGCTGATTTTTCGGTGGTGGGTGGCAAGATCAGGTTTGGCCTTGGTGCCATAAAAAACGTTGGTCTTAAGGCGGTCGAGTCTATCATAGAAGAAAGAAAGGCCAATGGTCCTTTTAAATCCATTCACGATTTCTGCAGGCGAGTTGAGGGTGCCAAAGTAAATAGAAGGGTTCTGGAAGGACTTATACAATGTGGGGCCTTTGACTTTACAGGTATTGCCAGGGCAAGGCTTTTCGCCGGCCTTGATGATATTTCCAGATTCTGCGGGGCCTCCCATGACCCTAATCAGCTAAGCATGTTTAGTCCTGGGACCGATGGAGCGGGAGCGACACCACTTTTTGAACTGCCAGAGGTGGAAGAGTGGAGTATGAAGGAAAGATTGCGGAGGGAAAAGGAATCCCTTGGTTTTTACATAACGGGGCACCCATTGGACAGGTTCAAAGAGGACCTGGCTCGACTGGTCACTTGCAGCATACAGGACCTATCTCATCAGCAAGATCGTTCTACTGTAAATGTTGCAGGGGTAGTGGAAAGTCTCAAGGTCAAGAGGACCAAAAAGGGCGATAAGATGGCCGTGATAAGCCTGGAGGATTTGAGTGGCGCCATTGAGGTAATTATCTTTCCTGATCTGTTTTCATCCTCCTCTTCCCTGCTGAAGGGCGATGATCCTTTGTTAGTAACGGGTAGTCTTGAAAAGACCGAGACATCACTAAAGATCATCGGAAAGGAACTGACCACGCTTGATGCTGCACGGGAGAAATACGTGCGGGTTTTGGAACTTACTTTATCTTCAGAAGAAATCACGGATGATTTGCTCGGGGAGGTAAAGGCCCTGGCATTTACATATCCAGGTGAGTGTCAGTTGCGTTTCCGTATCATGGCTGGCAACGGGACATCATACCTTGTCAGAGCACATAATCGTTACAGGGTCTTGCCCTCGGCAGAACTGGTCTCACGGCTAGAAGCACTTATCGGTGGGAAAGTAAAAAAGTTAACCAATGCGGCTCAGGGCTCCTCCAGCAGTTCAACAAAGCTCACATAACGCTGGTTTACAAGATAGGTGCCAGCATTGGTATGGACATAGAAAAATTGTCCTGCTGAATTGAGAAAGTCTGAGACACGCGAATGACTGACTGGCATCAAGAAACACATCTGGCCCTTTAGGGAAGACTGATCGACGAACCACAGTGTGATCCGGGTTTGTTTTTTGGGGCCCGGTGAATCGAGGGGCTCTTCATCTAGTAATATCTTGACGATACTTGTTTTTTGCACCAGGACTACTTTGCCCTGATCTGTCTCAAAGGGAAGGTAGCTTCGCTCGCCGGATAGAAGCTCCAGAACCGTTTCCGGACCTTTGTGACTGGGAGATATTGGAGAGAGGAAGAATGTGCCTTGCAATGTCTGTCCTCCCGCGAGAAAGACTCGTCCAGGTTTCCGGAGGGTCTCTATCCTGTAAGGGGGGAAATCGGAATTCATGTGTTTTCCACCTCATTGGTTGCATTGGCCTCATCAGCCAGCCGTGCCCCTTCCATAAGCAAGCTCATGGTGCCGGCGTGTATAGTCCTTTGCGGGAAAGAACTGCACGATACGACCTGAAATTGTCCATCTTGACAGGCCATAAGCTCAAAGAGGGCCTTTTCGCCCACCAGTGAACCGGCTTCCGCATGAATTATTTCTCCACCTTTTATGAATATGCACCCCCTATTGCCGTTGCTTTCCAAGGTTATCCTCACATTTTTGTCTCCTGTGGCCACGCTCTGGATAATTTCCATGGCATTCATCTCAGTCAGTGAGCCCTTTATCCCCTTTGGGGCTCTGGTGGTGGACCATGCACTTAAGGCCCGCCTTATCTTCAGGGTCAACAGGTCAGGATCAATGGGCTGGACCAGAAAGTCATCAGCCCCAATTTCCAGGCACTCAGTAGCAAGATGTGCTGCATCCTCAGTTGCCATGAAGAAAAATGGGATGCCTGAGGTGTGTGGATTTTCCCTGACTGTCTTGCATAATCCCATGGCTTCCTTGCCATTTGCCGATATCTCGCAGAGGATAATATCAGGGGTCAGAGAGAATATAGAGTCCTTCCCATCAGTAGGTGTTTCACGTAAATGAACTTCATAACCCTCGGTATTGAGTCTAAGAATGAGGTCTGAATCGGATTCCATTGCCGCAGCTACAATCAGTATTGTTCCCCTGTCTTGTTCTATTCCCTCTAGCAATCCTTCATCTCTTATTACCTGGACAAATTTCTCAAAGATTACCCGCTTTCGCCCACTCTTATACTGTGATCCCAGGGTCTTGCGGATCCCCTCTGTGTCCCTGATTGCTTCTGGATCGGTCTGTTTCCTGTTCAAGTATTCCCGGACCAATAAGAGGATATCTTTTTCGATCCTATTGGCGCCGGAGCTATCGGCCCCCGGCGCAAGTACCTGGTTCAGGCTATAGGGAGTTTGAATGCTTTCAGCCAGAGTTGATCCAAAATTAGACGTGCAAAGCCAGGCCGCCAGAACGACAGCGTCAATCTGGGGGGGCGATAACCCCAGCCTCAAAGAAAGGAGCTTGCAATATCTCACAAGAGACAGGGTGTGGGTAAGCTTGGAAGGAGCCTTTTTCAAGGCCTTCTTCACAAGTAACGAGACCAATGAAACGAGAGCTTCCCCCATTTCCCTGTATGGAGGAGCCTGGTCTAATAACATAGCCCTCGGGTAATAATAACAAATAGGGGGAAAGGAGCCTTGTCCACGTAGGGCCAAGACAGTGGACTGATGGTCTCTGTATGTTTCACCATTTATGAGGACAAGATTGGCATGTTCAATATCAGCGATTTTGTGGAGGTCTTCGGGCCCCTGAATCCAGCCAAGAGCTTCAACATCCTCGATCTTGAGCAATGTCTTAAGGGCCCTGAAACGCTCGAACTCTGGATCCACTATTACGGCCTTTTTCTTAGCGGGGCTTTCCTTTTTTTCGGCTGACTGCTGTGGGTGTGGCGTTACGATAGTAAATTCTTTAGGAAGCTCCACCTGTACTTGAGGAGCATATGTTTTACCTCTGTAGTAGACGTCTATGGCTTGATTGATTTCGGCCCGCGAAGCAACCGTAAATTCCACTGAATTTGAGGGCGCAAGAAGGCAAGTTATTTTCTCCACTCTCTCGTGGTCAAGTGGGTCATCAACCGCGAGGATAACTCGCCCTTGGCCGGGATCGTAATGGATTGGAAAAACACCGAATTTTTCTGCCATAGAAAGTGGGATCACCTTCTTCATCTCTTCACTCGGGGCTTGGTGAAGTAAAGGCTTATAAGGGACGCCGTAAATGGTTTGCAGGGCCCGGCCCAGTTCAGCACAATCCATTAATTGGAGGAATACAATGCTCTGCTCCAGCGCCAAACCCATGGTAAGAGCATAGTCCTCAGCCTGGGCCAGTTGTTCTTGGTCCAGTAGCCCATTTTCAAGGATGTACTTTTTAAGTTCCTGGTCTCTTTTCATACCAGCTATAGGGTGTTGTCGCTATGCCTCGACCTTGTTGAGGTGCTGTGTGGCTTCCTCCTCATCTATTACGCCCTTGTCCAGCAGGGCCCTTATGTGATCTTCCATTATTTGCATACCAGTGTTACGGCCTGTCTGCATGACAGAAGGTATCTGATAAGTCTTTGCTTCCCTAATTAAATTCTGGATGGCAGGCGTGCATATCATGACCTCAACGGCCGCCACCCTAGATTTTCCATCGGCAGTTCTCAGCAATTTTTGAGCAACAACTCCCCGTAGTGACTCGGCCAGCATGGTTCTTATCTGGGGCTGCTGGGTAGTGGGAAAGACATCTATGATTCGGTCCACAGTCTTTGGAGCGCTTGAGGTGTGTAATGTGCCAAGCACGAGGAGGCCCGTTTCGGCTGCTGTTAGGGCCAGTTGAATCGTCTCAAGGTCGCGCATCTCCCCGACCAGCACCACGTCAGGGTCTTCCCTCAAGGCCGCCCTGAGACCTGCAGAGAAGCTTTCCATGTGAACATCCAACTGTCTTTGCTGTATGAGACATTTGCCCTTTGGGTGGATGAACTCTATAGGGTCTTCCAGGGTAATTATGTGATAATTTTTTTCTTTGTTAATCAGATCAAGCATTGCTGCCAAAGTGGTGGATTTGCCCGACCCTGTTGCTCCAGTGACTAGCACGAGGCCGTTTTTCACCCGTGCCAGTCCATAGACAGACTCGGGAATGCCAAGCTCTCGGAGAGTCCTGATCTTGCTGGGGACCAATCGGAATGCGCCCCCAAAGCCCTTGCGTTCCATGAATACATTTGCACGAAATCGACCAAGGCTGGGTAGCTCATAGGCAAAATCGATGTCCTTGCGTTTCTTGAAAAGCGTCAGATGGTCTTCATCCAGGATCTCCATGAGGAGCACCTCCACCTCCTCGGGAGTAAGGTCGTGGTATTTGGTCCGCTGAAGATACCCGTTTATGCGCAGAATGGGTGGCTCACCCGCTGAAATATGCAGATCAGAGGCTCCATATTCCACCATAAGCTTCAGTAGCACATCTATTTTAGCCAATCTGCTTCCTCCTGCACTGCAATGATACTGAGGCACCTTCTCTAATTATCAAGATTTGTGCCAGCCAGGTTCAGGTAGATAGTTTATTGAAATATGTGAGATAATAACAGTGAATCCAGCATGTTAACCTCAACCAGCCAAAATTGAGCACCCAGCGAGCAAGGCGTGAAGATACCCAACGTCACCTTTTTGGCGCACGACGAAGTGAGATGATGGATTAACACTCTGATACTAAATGGTCGTAGTCTTGGGGGGTGTCCACGTCCACTTCCTTATAGCCAGGAGGAGCCGGTACCAGGCAGATATTACCTTGATACGAGTGGAAAAGGTCCCTTCCCCCTTTATCCCCTTCAATGGCAAGTAGTTGCGGATACACGAATCTGCTAAAGATCACAGGGTGGGATCTGCGGCCCTGGATAGTTATGGCGCCAATAGGCTTGCCACAATTAAGGTAATGCCTCAAGAGATGATTGATCAGCAGCGCATCGATGTGGACCATATCGGCCAATATAATCATGGCATGGTCATGTGTCCCCCTGATCTCCTTTATCCCCAGACGCATGGAGGAGGCCATGCCTTCATAGTATTTATCATTGTAAACGATTTGGTACCTTCCTCGGGGGTACTGCTGAACTAAAACGCTCCTGATTTCATCTGCTCTGTAACCAAGGACCACCACGACAAAGTCAAGGTTTGAGGCCAGGGCCTCACCAACGCTTCGGCAGATGAGCGGCACTCCCCGAATCAAAAGGAGCTGCTTGGGCCTGCCCATCCTTTTGCTCTCCCCGGCCGCAAGTATGATACCTGCTGTTTTGCCTCGTGGATGGGGCAGGGCCCCCTCTGGGTTGGCTTTTGACGGCATCAACAGATAGATCAGTCCGTGAGAAGGGTTATTACATCCTCCTGGTTACATGTATAGCCATGGACTTAGCCTGAAAAAATTCCTTCGTAAATTCAGCTACCTCTTTAGGAGCGTAAGGTTTGCAACTGAATATATCGATATAAGCGGCATTGGTGAGGTTGGCAAAGTGTCCGCTGATAAGAGAAGTTTCGATAAGCTGGATCATGGAATAACCCGCTACCCTTTCGTCCTCGCCAAAGTGTACCACCTGACAAGGTCCAAACCGACGCATACCAATAAGATCACACAATTCCACCACGTATCGTCGTATTTCATCAGCGTCGCGGATGGTCATCGGGTTACAATCATATATATCAAGACTAGTTAGGATCCCCCAAGGGGCTGTCTCTGCTCTGGGTGCCAGTTGTTCTTTCATGGTACCCTCTCCTTGCATGTGATCTTGTAAGCCTATGGCCCGGCAAAAGGCACTCTCATTTCTACTGATTCATTAAGTTCATAACAGCCAAAATTTTTATTTTTATTCGCAAACCCCAAACATGTCAATAAAATTCAACAAAATAGCACACCAGATAATTTCCCTTCCATCCCCTATGCCTAGTGGCTCACACCAAGCGCCTTAATATTACTAGGTTTGTATTGTCGGCTTAGATCTATCTTGGACGCCATTGGACGATCATGGTAAAGTGTAACTCAAGTCCTGCCACGTAAAAAGGGTTCCCGGATTCATAAAGATGATACCACCCTTGTTACAAGATGCCTATGAATCACTCAGGAGCTGCCAACTGTGCCCAAGGGCATGTCGGGTTGACAGAGTTGGCAGCCTTGGGCGCGGAGGCGGCAAAGGCTTCTGCAGGCAAGACGGGGAACTGAAAGTGGCATATGTGGGGCCGCACAGGGGAGAAGAGCCTCCGATAACAGGGACACGGGGATCGGGTACTGTTTTTGTAACTGGGTGCAGCCTCCGTTGTTGCTATTGCCAGAACCATCAAATCTCCCATGAGGGCCTGGGGCTCAGGACCTCGCCTGATGAGCTGGCTGAAAAAATACAAGAAATGTGCAAGATAGAGAGGGTCCACAACGTAAATTTCGTTAGCCCGGATCACTTTTACCCTCAGGTTCTCCACGTCATCTGGCTGCTCAGGTCTAATGGCATGTCCATACCAGTTGTGATTAATTGCTCGGGGTATCAGTCGGTAGAGATGGTCAGGATGGGGAAAGATTTTGTTGATATTTATCTTACAGATTTTAAGTATGCCGAGACCGATCTTGCCAGGAGACTTTCGGCCTGCCCCGATTACCCAGAGGTGGCACTTGCTGCCGTGGATGAGATGTTGCGGCAAAAAGGATACTTGAGGACATCTGGCACCAATCCACCCTTAGCTACCAAAGGGGTACTAGTGAGGCATCTCATCCTCCCGGGCCATATGGACAATTCCTGCACTGCCCTTACCATGCTAAGGGTGGAATTTGGCCGGGGCCTTCCCCTCAGCCTGATGAGCCAGTACTTTCCGGTTAGGCCTCAAAAAGAAAAGAGCCTTAACAGAACCCTGAGACAGGATGAGTTTGATAGGGTTCTGAAGCATGCTATAGATCTTGGGTTTGAGAACCTCTTCGTGCAATTTCCGGATCAAGCGGAGCCCGGATTACACGAAAGGCCCAAATTTGTGCCAGATTTTACAGCTAAGCAGCCATTTGAGTGATTCTTCCACAGGGAAAGCAAAACTGGGATAACTAATGGTTCATGGTTGACATGGGGACAGTAACTTTGTTACAGAAATCACATTTACCGGCTTCGTAAAAAGCCCTTCTATACTATCTAGCTAGATGATCTTTTGCTAGTTTATCAATTCTGGGTTTGAAAGGAGAAAATACAATATGGAAGCACTAACCCCTTTCTATGAAGTAAATGAGGCCCTGGTGGCCATGGGAGCAGAAAAGTTGAATTTGTGTATGCAGTGCGGAATGTGCACGGGTTCATGCCCTTGGCGTATAGTGGATGGGCCCTTTAATGTAAGGCGCCTGATTCGTATGGCCCAGCTTGGCGTAGAGGGCTATGAATCGGACGACATCCTTTATGGTTGTACCACGTGTAATAAGTGCGTGCTTAAGTGCCCCCGCGGGGTGACCATCATAGACGTGGTGAGGGCGATGCGTTCAATGATTGCTGAGACAGGGGCAATTCCGGGGGTATTGAGGACTGCCACAGGGAGCGTGCATAGCCAGGGAAATCCCTGGTCGGAGCCAAGGGAAAAACGAACGGAATGGATGGAGGGCCAAGAGGTTCCGGTCTTTGAGGAAGGCACTGAGTATTTCCTGTTTGTATGTTGTACTTCCGCTTACGACCAGAGGAGCCGAAACATTGCCCGATCTATCGTCAAGGTGCTGAAGGCCGCCGGGATCAGTTTCGGCGTGATCGGCGAGGAGGAAAGCTGCTGTGCTGAATCGATCCGTAAAATAGGTGATGAAGAGCTGTTTATGAATACAGCGCAGAAAAACATCCAGCTTTATAAGGACAAGGGCGTCAAAAAGATTATTACCACCTCACCCCATTGCTACTATACCTTTACCAATGAATATCATGAGTTGGGTGGCGACTTTGAGGTGGTTCACTATACAAAGCTCCTCGCAGACCTGTTGAGGGATGGAAAACTCAAACTGAACAAGACGCTTGACACAAAAGTGACCTACCATGACCCTTGCTATCTTGGTCGACACAGCGAGATATATGAGGAGCCGAGAGAACTACTTTCTGCCGTGTCCGGCGGGAATCTCGTAGAGATGGAGCGAATCCGTAAAGAAAGCCTTTGCTGTGGTGGCGGCGGTGCCAGGATCTGGATGGAAACAAAGCCCGAGTGGAGATTCTCTGACTTGAGGATATTAGAGGCATGCGATACCGGCGCCCAGATTTTGGCCACAGCATGTCCTTATTGCGTTTCCATGCTGGAAGACAGCCGCAAGACAACCAACAAGGATGATGTCATCCAGGTTAAAGATATTTCGGAGCTTATAGCAGAGGCGTTATAGTGTGGGGCCACACCCCCCTGCCGTTGGCCCCACGGAACCTTTATAAACAAAGCAGCCTTGCCCTTGGCGTGGCTGCTTTGTTATTTTTAGAGGAGGAGATCCAGATGAAAATTGCGTACTTCGACTGCTCTTGCGGCGCAAGCGGCGACATGCTTTTGGCATCTTTGCTTGATGCTGGAATGAAGCTCGATAAGGTTCGAGAGGCGATCTTCTCCCTTGGCCTTGGGAAACAATGCAGTATCAGGTCAAGAAAGGTTCTAAAGAATCACATTTCAGCAACCCGGATAATTATCCAACCTTCCAAGGAACGACAGCCCCCCCGCCGATTGTCCGATATCAAAAAGATCATTCAGGACTCATCCTTACCCGATGAAGTCAAAACTCGTTCCATAAGGGTGTTTCAGAGGCTTGGCAATGTGGAGGCAAAGATACACAGATGTCCCATAGAAGAGATTCACTTTCATGAGGTAGGGGCTGTAGATGCCATAGTGGACATTGTAGGAGTTCTGGTGGCCCTTAGGGTACTGGATATCAAACAGGTCTTTGCCTCATCCCTGCCCCTTGGCTCAGGATTTACTGCCACTGAACACGGCAATCTGCCCCTGCCAGCGCCTGCCACTATTGAGCTATTAAAGGGAGTACCTGTGTATGATTCGGGTATCCGGGCAGAGATGGTCACACCAACAGGGGCCGCACTGCTGACCGAGCTCGCGGAGCAGTTTGGGGGCTTGCCAGCCATGAAGATCCTGAATGTGGGCTATGGGGCGGGCTCGAGAGATATTCCTGACAGACCGAACATTGTGCGCGTTATAATTGGTCAGCGTAACGATGAAGGCATCGTAGAGTCAGATCTGGTGGGGATACTTGAAACAAATATTGATGACAGCAGCCCTGAGCTTTTGGGTCACCTAATGGCCCGTCTTCTGGACGAGGGGGCACTTGACGTGGCATTTTTCCCTGCTCAGATGAAGAAGAATCGCCCGGGCGCTAAGGTGCAGGTTATTAGCCTGCCACAGGATACCCAAAGATTGTCCCAGATTGTTTTTGAAGAAACCACTACTTTGGGGATACGGGTCAGGTTTGAGCAGCGCTGGGTTGCGTCGAGGGACGCCAGAATCCTTGACAGCCCGTGGGGCAAAATAAAGGTGAAGGTTGTGAAAAGTCAGGGTAAGGACGTTTTTGTGCCCGAATACGAAGAGTGCAGGACAATTGCCAGCAAGCATAAGATTCCCTTGAAACAGGTCTATGCCTGGGTACAAGGGAGGGGGACAGATATAGGTAATTCAAAGTGATAAGGGAGAGCCAAGAAGCACATAGTTTCTGGAAGGTATTTGCAGGGGCCAGTGGCCTTGAAAAGGCTTCCTTGGTGATCTCTTCGTGGTTTTTTTGTGGCCTCCTTCCTGGAGCCCCTGGAACATTTGCAACAGTGGCAGCAGTCATCCCGGCATTTGTGCTGGGTTATCTTCCGTTGTTGTGGCGGGGACTCCTGATAGGAGGCCTTACAGGCTTGGCCATAATGACCTCTGCCATTTCGGCTTCTGCTCTAGGGCAGGGAGATCCTTCAGTTGTTGTTATTGATGAAGTCGCGGGGTACCTTGTGGGTGTTTGCCTGCTTCCCCATTCTATAATAATCCTCATGCTGGCATTCATTTTTTTCAGGGTCTTTGATATATTAAAACCATTCCCCATTCGGCAAATTGAGAAGAAGGTCCGGGGCGGCTTGGGAATTGTACTGGATGACCTGTTGGCCGGATTTTGCGCATTCATTATTGTGAAGGGTATTGTAGTGGTCTTGAGTGGTTCATAAAAAGTTGAGGCCGCCTACGGGGCATCTGCGAAAGGTGGACTTTGGATAGATATAATTCCTATATGTTGGTATGTACGGTGAAATTATAACAATAGGTGATGAGCTGACCTCGGGGCTAAAGCTTAATCTCAATGCGCGATATGCCGCAGGGAGGCTCACAGCGTGCGGATTGAAGGTCAAGAGGATCACCTCCGTGGGAGACAATTATCCCATGGTGGCAGAGGCCCTGAAGAGGGCTATAGGTGAGTCACAATTTGTGATAGTGACAGGGGGATTGGGGTCTACGGAGGATGACCGGACTAGTGAAATCGTGGCCAAGGCCCTTCAGCGTCCCCTATGCCTCGACAAAGACATGCTTCGCCTCATACAGAAGTACGTAAAAGATATGGGAATCGATCTTACCCCTTCCCTTGAGAAGATGGCATGGATGCCCGATGGTGCACGGATCTTGAACCCCGAAGGCCATGCGTGCGGTTTCTGTCTGGTTGAAAAGGGTATCAGACTCTATTTTCTGCCAGGGGTGCCAGAGCAAATGAGGTACCTCCTCGATAAAGTGGTGATCCCTGAGTTACTAAGTCTATGGCCTGGTGAGGCCATACATACAAGGATAATAAAGATTTTTGGGTTGAGAGAACCTGATCTGTCTGAAATATTCAAGCAGGTCGAAGCTAGGACAGGCGAGGTCCTGGTGGGCTTCTATCCCCATTTCCCAGAGATTCACATTACTTTGAGCCTCAAAGGAGAGGATGAGCAGTCCGTAGCCGGGGAACTCGAAAGGGTGGATAAAGAGATAAGCGGGTTGCTAGGGCCCTATATATTTGCCCGGGGCGAAGAAACATTGGAAGAGGTTGTGGGCAGGCTGCTACGCAAGGCAGGGCTGAAGGTTGCGGTTGCCGAGTCCTGCACCGGTGGGCTTATCGGGCACCGAATCACCAGCGTTGCCGGGAGCAGTGATTATTTCCAGGGGGGAATAATCTGTTACAGCAACAGAGCTAAGGTGAAGCTGCTTGGGGTCGGAGAGGCCACACTTGCAAAACACGGAGCGGTAAGTCATCTCACGGCAACGCAAATGGCTCTTGGAGTGAGGCAAGAGTTGGAGGCAGATGTGGGTGTGGCTGCCACAGGTATAGCGGGGCCCAGTGGCGGGACAGATGAAAAACCTGTTGGGACTGTCTTCATTGGGCTGGCAGCGGGACAGGAGGTGTTCAGCCGGCAATACAGGTTTTGGGGCGACAGGGGCCAGATAAAGCTACAAAGTGCCACGATGGCTTTGGATTGGATAAGGAGATATGTCAGAGGCGATTCGTTCCTTCCTGGCATTTGAGCTACCAGGCCAGATTAAAGACATTGTTACAACAATCCATGAGGGGCTCAAGGGCAGTTCATTGGATGTAAAATGGGTGAGGCCTGGAAACGTCCACCTTACCGTGGTT
>CAZAKC010000028.1:14189-24400 GCA_964485655.1 uncultured Desulfobacteraceae bacterium | reverse complement strand
GCTGCAACCAATATCCACAATGCCATGCCACTAACTTTCATGGTTTCTATGCAGGAGTCAATTATCACCTTCCAGGTGAGCCTTCCATAAACTATGCACATCAGGCATGCACCCATGGCACCAACACCTGCGGCCTCTGTAGGCGTCGCGATACCCAGGAATATGGAGCCCAACACCAATGCCACCAAAAGGCCTGGAAAGACGATCTCTTTTAAAGAAGCCCACCGGAGTTTCCACGTTACCTCCTGGGACGTTTTTGGGGCTATGGAAGGCTGAAAAAAGCATCTAACTAACACATAGAGAATGTAGAGAAACGCAGTTATGAGGCCAGGAATAGCACCAGCAAAAAAGAGCCTTCCTATGGAAACACGGGCTATATAGCCGAACACAATCATAAGTATGCTGGGGGGAATTATCGTACCCAGAACACCGCCGGCCATCACTGTGCCCAGTGCCAGAGATTTGTCGTAAGAATATTTGAGCATAGCAGGTACGGCAATTAGTCCCATGGTGAGGATGCCAGGACCAAAGCCTCCACACATGGCTAGCGCCACACAAACGCCGATGCTGACAATAGCAAGGCCGCCTCGTATGCCAGAAAGCCAGTAATTCAATGCCTTAAACAAGCGGTCTGATATACCTGAATGCAAGAGGAAATTACCCATCAGAAGAAACAGAGGAATAGTTATCAGGCCGCCGTCAGTAATTTCTCTGTATGTGGTCGTTGCGACCACATACAACTCATTGCTACCACCTATAACATAGGTGATGAGGACACTAATTGCCCCGAGAGCAAAGACCACGGGGACTCCTATCGCCAGTAAGAAGAGGAGCCCCCCAAACAGCAGTACAGTGACTAGTTCTATCGACATTGCATGTGCACCTGATCAAGCTTAATTTCTAGGGGAATAAGCTGTGTCAGCAGAAAAAATCAATCCTTTCGTTTTAGGAAAAATACGATGCCCTCTAACAAAAACAGGATGGAAACAATGGGGATGAGTAGTTTTAATGGATAGAGGGGCAGGCGAAAAGCGCCAGGCGCAAGCTCCCTCATCTTCAGGGAGTTGAATCCCATCCAGAACCCCTGGGTGATTAGAACCCCCATAAAGCTTAGGAGGCTGGCAAGGGAAATCAGCCGTGCTATCTTTTTCACTTTTGGTGGAAAATGATCGTAAAAAATTTCGATTCTGATGTGTCCACCCATGGCCATTGTGTATACACCTGCAAACATAATGAACAGCCCGAATAGCTGTCTGTTCAGCAACCATCCCCAAAGCAGTGGGCTATTGAAAACATATCTTGCTACCACGTCAAGGGTGGTAACAAGCATTATAAGGAACACGGTGAGGCAAAGTGCCTTACCTGACTTCAAGCTTATGGTATCTACGGCGTCCATTATTTTGTTTATGAGCCTCACCGTGTCACCTCCCGGGTTCTAACTGAATTGCTTATTTCAAGGTTTTCCGCCACTTTCTAATCATCTCAATAGCCTCTGCTGCAGCGGGGTCCCTTTTGGCTATTTTATCCCATAGCTTGTTTGCCACTTCTGCGCATTTTCTATCGCATGCAGCATCCAAGACGCACTTGGTTATTTTCCCCTCTTTGACTAACTGGTCAGCCTTTCTGTACTCAACCATGTACCTGTCCAACAACTTATGGTAATAGTCTTCGGCGGCTCCCAACAATGCCTTCTGAAGATCAGGTGTTAACGATTTCCATTTCTTCATGTTGACCAGTATATGACCAGGGACCACATCGTTTTGGCCTCCTATCAGCCAATATGGAGCAACCTCATACCACTTTAGGCCTGTTATGGCGCTTATGTCCCACTGGGATGCATCAATGGTGCCTAGCTTTAGTCCCATATAAGCGTCTGTTCCGGGAATATAGGTTCCTCGTGCCCCCAAAGCGTTGTAATAATCTGCCCAAGAACCCTCAACTCTAAATTTTTTACCTTTGAATTGATCGCAGGAGGTTATACAGGTTTTTGACATGGTTATTATCTTGCCATAGGAATGCATGTCCAGCCAGAAAAGTCCATGTTTTCCATATTCGCGCCGCAAGAGCTTTACGAAACCACTATTGTAAAAGAAGTTCCTGACTATCCTTCCAGTCTCGACAATGTCCTTATCCCCAGGAATGTTGTACGCATAAGGGAGGCCAAATTCCACTTCTCCAACGGGCACTATTCCACCCCACATGGCTGCTACGGCTTGTAGCATATCAAGGGTGCCTTTTTGTGTTGCTTCAAAAAGCTGTTCAGCAGGCACTAGTTCAGGATCAGCGAAGACAGAGATGACGATTCGGCCATTGCTCCGTTTTTTCGCCCGATCAGCAAAATACTTAAGCAGCTCCATTGAGATATCGCCCCTTGGATATGCAGACTGAATTTTCATCCGATAAACCTTCTGACCTGCCGCTGCCGGAACATTCCCTAAGCACACAAATACAAAAAACATGGCTACTAAAATAATCGCCCCGGTAAGTAGTCCCTTGCTTCTTTTCATTTCTTTTCTCCTTCCTTTGAATGTTGAGTTAATAAAACCCATCACTAAGCTGTTGTTTGGCTTTTCATACACCCCCTTTCTTTGTTTGAAGTTGGATATAATTGGAGAGCAGAGAAGAGAAAGACAGGACCCTCCTGAATTTGGCCGTTGTCTTTGAAATAGAAGGTGTTTTCTGGTTAAGGACATTTCTATACCGCGTGAGACGCGCGTAAATCTGGTTATTCACTTATGAGGATATATTAACGAGCCTTAAGTGGATAAGAGCCGATTACAGCCTCTACCTCTATTTCCACCAGATGTTCGGGTCGTGCCAGTGCCTTTACCTCGGCCATGGTAATCACCGGTTTCACATCTTTGTACCACTCGGAGTAAGCCCGTAGATACTCTTGTCCTTTACTAATATCCGTAACATAAAAACGAACGCGAACAACCTCGGAGACTTTAGCCCCCGCCTTCGTGAGGACATCCTCTATTTTTTGAAGGATAATCTTTGTTTGCAGATAGGCATCACCCGCTCCTTCAACCACCCCCTCTGAATTCGTGGAGGTGGTTCCTCCCACGAAGACCATGTTACCTACCTTAACAGCCCGACTATATCCCACTTTTTCTTCGAAAGGAGCGCCAGATGAGTAATTAACTCTTTTCAACAAGTTCATTTGGATATTCCTTTGTGATGACGCTTATTATTGGGTCCGTTCAGGTCGACTCAACGTTTGATGTCTGCATGAAAATCACATGTAAATTAGGACAAGCCAATGCTCGAACTCAGGATGTGAAATCAGCTCCAAACCTCATGCGGAAATCGTTTGCCATAGTGCATCTTCTTGCCCTCGTGAAAGTTCTGGGTCTGGTATGACCATCCCCGTCGGTAGCAATATGAAAAGAAATATACCCTGCTCCGGCCACGCCAACACTTGCAAGGGAGGATCCATTCTTAACAAATGCACAGGCATCAGCCATGCTGGCCATTTTGCTCAGGTTATTGAGATCATTTGAGTGCATAATCATTGTGTGGCCAAGACCTTGCTCGGCCTTCACAGCCCTGCGTATTGCCTCGTCTGCATCTATGCATCGCACTAAAGGCAGAACTGGCATTATCTGCTCAGTCCAGACAAGGGGATGATCATAGTTGGCCTCCAGGATAACAATCTTGATGTCATCTCCAACTTTGAGCCCAATTGAATCAAGGATGAACGAGGGAGGCTTACCTATAAAATCCATGTTGATGACACCAGGCTTTCCTGGTTCTCCGGTATCCTTGAAGATATTCTTGACCAGGGCCTCGCCTTCTGAGGCACTGATCTCATATGCGCCATGTTTCTTAAGGAATTTTTTTAGCTCATCAGCAACGGAGTCAACCACGAAGATTTCCTTTTCGCTTGCACAGGGTGTACAATTAGAAAAAGATGCTCCTTCTATGATGCACTTGGCTGCATGCTCCAGGTCTGCAGTCTCATCGACAACTACAGGTGGATTCCCTGGGCCCCCTGCGATTACCCGTTTTCCCGTTTTCGTAGCAAAGTTCACAACACCATGGCCGCCAGTAACAGCAATGAGCTTAACGAGAGGATGTGTCATGAGAAACTGTGCGGAAGGAACCGATGGCTCTTCTACGCAGCAAACAGTGTTAGGGGGGCCGCCAGCGTGGATCACTGCCTTGTTAATGTCTCTTACGACCTTTGCAGAAACCAGCCTGGTTTTGGGATGGGGGTTATTAACAACAGTATTACCCCCGGCGATCATCATGATGGAATTGAAAATAATTGTAGGTGCACCGTTGGTAACAGGATTAACAGATGCTATGACGCCATAAGGGATTCTCTCGATAACTGAGATTCCTCTGTCATCCATATAAATTTCTGGCCTCAAATCTTCTAGACCAAGTACATTACATGACGCCTCAATCTTTCTGACGTTGTCTTCGATCCTTCCAAGGCCGGTCTCCTCCCACTCCATCTGTGCATATTCCTTACGGTTGTTCATGCAAGCATCCCTTATTGCCTGGATTATTTTTTCCCTAATGCTAAGAGGGAGGCGTACAAGCGCTCTTTGTGCTGCCGATGCAGCGTTTATGGCGTCCTCCATTTCCTCAAACACGCCATCTTCTACGCCTGTGGAGATATCTCGTTGTGGGATAACCTTTCCTTCCGATTTCTGCTCTTTTGTCAGTTTCTTTATTACCTCTTCAATAACACGGCTGATAGTTTTCTCATCAAGCATAATCTCAACTCCATATGGTGTAAGTAAGTCCCTGGATCCTACAAGTTTTTCTTTTGTGGCCATAGCGAAGTGATGTGTTTGCCATCCAATTTGTACTCGAGTTCTTCGTTTATTCCCTCCTCTGTATAAAACTCCCTGGAGGCCCTCACACCTTCGTCAAATTTGGCCAACAGCTCTTTTGCTCTTTCGCTATCAATAAAAGTGATCTCATGAACAAGTGCACTAATAAAGGTCACTATATGAGAGAACGGGTCAATAAAAGACACTCCTTCAACATCGATTATTACGTATTCATCCGATAAGGTTATAATAGGTGATCTGGGATTGTCGCTAATACCGAGTATCTTGACTCCATATTGTTTCGCGAATTTGACCAACTCAATTGTTCTCCTCGGATATCTGGGAAATGCGAAAACGCACATTAGCGAAGATCTGTTCCATTTAGTGATCAGATCAATAGTCTCCCATGAAAGATTAATGTCTATGAGCACATCATCCCGAATTTTTTTTAGAAGGTAACCAAAGTAATAGGCCAAGGTAGCTGAAGCTCGGTAACCTACCACATAAACGCGCTCGGTCTGGTAAATCGTCCTTGCAATTCGTTTGAGCTCCAGTTCCGAGATGGAGTTCATGAGGTTCTCCAAATTCCCCATTGCATTGTCACAATATCTCTTCAACGTACTTTCATCTTTGGACTTCCGTTTCGTCTTGGTCAGCCTCTCCACGCTCGTAAGCTCAATTCTAAGGAGCCCCTTTATGTATTGCACAAATTCGGAAAATCCTGAAAATCCCAGTTCCTGCGTGAATCGAATAACAGTTGGCTCGCTGACGTCGCATTCCTGCGCAATCTCTCTTGCAGTCATTAAAAATAACTTCTTGTAATCCTTGAGTATGAAATCAGCTATTCGTCTCTTTTTGGATGATAGAGACGGGTAAACGTCTATCACTTTCTCAAAGAGTTCTTTGCGAGGGCTTTTTTGTTTGCCACTTGCCATTGTTCAGTGCTCAACTCCGGACAAACCCGCAAGGATATCCTCAGCAGCCTTTTTTGCAGCCAACACATCAGAGATGGAACCACCCAAATAGACCCTTCCGCTTGCACCAAATACACTTACGTGCACCAAATTTATGTCTGCAGCCTTTTCGGCCTCGTTGGCAGCCAGGCCAGCGTATCCAGCGGGAACAACCTCCAAAATATACATAGTGTCTTCACTGAGGATCATGCTCGCAGCGCGGAAACGATTCACTATTTGTGTCATATGTGGATCGGTTCTTTCAATCACCACAGAAGAAAGGATCTTAGGTTTCAACCTTTGTGATATGTCAAGTTGCAGGTTCTCTAATACAACTTGGCCTGCTTCCTCAATATCAGCCGGAGAATCTGCGTGAACTTCCAGCATGCCGTAAGTGCGCTCCACCACCATTGCCCCTAACCATACACTGGCTCTCTTTAGAACAATATCCGTAAGAGAATTGATTTCAATACCAGGGGCAATCTCCATAAAAAGGGCAGCCTGACCAGGGACAGGGTAATAACCAAGCGCGGTGCTGCCAATGAATCCTGTAAACTGTTTCTGCAATCGATCAATTGTTGCGAAGGCTCTTAATTCTATCATTTCTCAAACCCTGCAATTATACGCTTTGCAAATACTGTCTTTTATATGGGCATATGGCCGAACTGATTGAACAGGATCCTTCCGAACTGCACGCACACTCTTCAGTGCGTTCGCTCTCAGGCGAAAACCTGCCATAGCAAAACTCGTGTATGGGAAGAGAAGTCTTACAATCCAAGATCAGCTCACTTATGAGTCGACCGATTATAGGAGCAAGTCCAAAGCCATGCCCACTAAAGCCTGTGGCAAACACAAAGCCCGAGACTTCCTCTGTAAATCCCAGCACAGGAAGGCCGTCAGACATCATTGCAATAAGACCTGACCATGTTCGGATCACTTTGAGCCCCTTTAGTACCGGAAAATATTCTTGAACTCTCCTGCAAATGGCAGGGCCTATGAAGTGAAACAAAGGCTTACCAGTTCTATAGATGAAATTTTCAGTGCCAACAAATCCTCCCCAGAAAAATGGACCGTGAACTGTTTGTCGGCCGTAAAAAAGCCCTCTTGCATGTCCTATCATTTGAGGGAACAGGGGATCTACCGGCTCAGTGATGAGGGCCTCTGAAAAAACAGGACGCATAGGCAGATCTAATCCCACCATGTTAGCTATGCGCCTGCCTGATACTCCTGCGGCATTTACCACCAAATCAGTCTCTATCTCGTTGCGGTCGGTAATGACGCCTGCAACCTTTCCTTTTCTGATTTTAATATCAAGGACCTCTTCTCGGGTAAAAAACCTCGCTCCCAGATCCTTTGCGCGCCTGTAAAATGCGTAGGTCACCAGGAAAGGATTGGCGTGTCCGTCGGTGGGACAATAGCTGGCCCCGAGTACGACGTCTCCAACGTAAGGATTCACCTCAAGGACCTGTTTTCTGTCCAGCATCTCAAGGTCCAAGCCAGCCGCTTTTTGGTTTTCGACCGATTTTCGCATGTTTTCTATTTCTTCCTCGGTGGTGCAGAGCCTGAGGTTGCCTTTTTGAACGTACTCAACATCCATCCCGAGTTCTTCATGAAGCTGGGAGTACAATTTTACGCTCTCCATCGCCAGAGGCATTTCTTTCAAATTTCTCGCGGATTGTCTTACCCCACCACCGTTGCTTCCCGAGGCCTCTCCTCCTATGTCGGACTTCTCTATCACTATTGGCTTAAGCCCTTCCTTGGCGAGATTATAAGCTATGGCGCATCCCATAACCCCGCCGCCTATTATCACAGTGTCTGCTGTTACAGCCATTTCGTCTCCTTACCTAGGTTATCCTGTAGCGAAAATTGAGATGGGAACAGGTCTCACAGGAGCCCTGGCTGTGGTGGGCTCAACCTGCTCCCTCTTTATGCCAAGTTCCTCTGAAAGGATCTGTGAGACAAGCCTTTCGCAGGTCTGGCCCTGGCACAGGCCCATGCCGGCCCTTGTTACTCTCTTGATGCCATTGAGAGTACTGATGCCGTTCCTGATTGCTTCTTTTATTTCGCCTTTAGTAATTTCCTCGCATCTGCAAATTATTAGATTATCGTCTTGTTCATCAGCAGATGGTTTCTGAGCATCTTGGGGATGTTGAAGGCCTTTTACCTCTTTGAATCTTTCAATAACCCGTCTTACGATCTCTTCGACCTCTTGCTCAGTAATGGTCGATTCACTGGCGCCCTGCTCCTTTTCCCTGACAGCTTCTGTGCGGGGCCGTGAAGGATCAGAAGTGGAATGCTCCTTTCGCTCAAATTTAACGAGGATATTTTTTTCTCTTATTAAATCAAGGGCTGCAGAGGATATCCTGGACCCTTGAGGGACAATCAGCTCTTTTTTGCCCTCACGGATGAGTGCCTCGACATCTTTTTGGAAAATGAACTTTGGTCTCATTCATTCACTCCAGATTCACTTCTTAGTCTTCTTGGCCTTGGTTCTCTTAGAAGTTTTCCTGGGCGCTTTTGGTGGAGCACTCATGGGCAACTTGGGAAGCATGGCGTCAATGCCTTCTGCGGGCCTAGGAATTACATGGGCGGAAACCAGACGGCCCACTGCTTTGCATGCCTGGCTCCCGGCATCTACGGCCGCTTTTACAGCACCAACATCACCGGAAACCATCACCACCATCAGCCCACCCTTTACCTTCTGTTTCCCTATGAACTTAACTTTTGCCGCTTTTACCATGGCATCGGCAGCTTCTATGGCACCCACCACACCCATTGTCTCTATCATCCCGAGTGCTTCTTCCATGGCTTACTCCTTCGCCCTAATGTTCTCTGCCTTTCAATCCTCTCAAAGTTTCTACGACCACCTTTGCTGCTGCCTGAACCTCAGAATGGCTTCCTGCCAGATATACCCTACCAGCCGCCCCAAAGAACCTGATATCCACCAGCCTGATGTTACAGTGTTTTTCCGCCTCATTGGCCGCAATAGAGGAATAGGCAGCAGGTGTGACCTCCAGTAGATAGACATCATCACCACCCAGAATTAACATTCCCCTGCTATTTCTGTTGATGATAACCGCCTGATATGGGTCCACTTTGCTTATAACACTCGTGGCAAGGATCTTTGGGGCAAGTCTTTCCTCTTCCTTAAGCCTCAACTCTTCTAGGATCATTCTCCCTGCCTGCAATACCTCTTCCTGTTCAAATGAGTGAATTTCGAGCATGCCATAGCGGCGCTCTACTATCATCTCACCGGGTTTGGAGTTGGTAAGCTTAAGGGCTATGTCCGTGATTCGATTTATTTCTACCCCTGGAACCACCTCTACAAAAAGAGATGCCATACCTTCCACTGAAAGATAACCTCTGCATCTACAAGCAAAAAGAGAGGCAAACTGGGGTTGCAGTCGATCCAAATGACAGTATGCACGTAATTCAGCCATCTTTCTCCTCAACTCTTCGCTAGGTAACTCACCTTGTTTCCGTTTCGCTCACAATCTCGATGGAATACTCTTTTGCCAAATCTCTTGCTAAAGGCGTGACCTTACCGCGCTTCGCGAGTCTTATTCTTCGAAGCCCTTTTTCGAAGGCCTCTGTCACCATCCTTCCAGTAACCAGTGTTGCACCGTCCTTCCTCTCATAAGGCTCATTATGCTGATTTTTTTCCCTCTCAAGACTGACCAAATCTTTGAAGGTCTTTTCGAGATTCTCCGTGTCACAAATGATTATGCCCATATCTTCCAATTTCTTCAGAACACGCTCTACCTCATTTTCTATCCTTTCATTTTTTATGAATTCCAAGAAAGAAAAACTATCTCTGGTAGCCAGCACCTTTTTCCCCCGGACAAGGGCCGTAAACAGCAATTGCGACTCGAAATCATCGACAACCATGTTAGCTACCTTAGCCGCAACGGTGAAACAGAAGGTAGGCAATACAAGGACATCGGAGACGGACAGGACCTTTTCAACACCATCTTTTGAAACCGTATCCAGTATGCAACGACCACCCACTCTCCCCTTGATGTCATCTTTACATAGCACACTCCTTGCAGCCTCAGCGGTGAGGAATGCGGTCTTTCTGCACAGCTTTTGTATACGCTGGACCTGTTCAAGGGCTTTATCCGCCAGTCTAAGGCCGCCATTGAACACTATCAGTGCCTTGGGTCCGTCAGCCGATGGATTAGGCCGGTGATTTAACTGGGTCGGCATAATCCCCATTTGGCGCAAGGTTTGTATGACCAAAAGCCTGATCTTTTTTTCATCTAGGTGTTCCATCTCTGTGCCTAATTAACCCCTTGTTCCCATGCGCTGATACAAGATAGCGCGATTCCATAAGGGGTGATAACTTGGGGAAACGATGGTTTCCCGGTAACAATGCCAAGCTCATCTCTGACAATTTCAGCAAACCCAGGGAGCTCGCAAGTACCTCCAACTAGGTATATCTTCTCAATCCAATCAAACTGGGTCAGGAACG